>JAYTYH010000227.1:0-11992 GCA_043742485.1 Rhizobacter sp. | reverse complement strand
TCGGCGCTCGACCCCGAGCTAGTCGGCGAGGTGCTGGCGGTGATGCGGTTGCTCGCCAGCGAGGGCCTGACGATGATCATCGTCACCCACGAGATGGGCTTCGCGCGCGAGGTCGCCGATCGCGCCATCTTCATCGACGGCGGCAAGATCGTCGAGCAGGGGCCGGCGCGCGCGGTGCTGAGCTCGCCGCAGCACGAGCGGACGCAGGACTTCCTGCGCCGCGTCACCCATCCGTTCTGATCGTGTCGCCATGACCCTGCCTGAATCGTTGCCGTTGCCGCCGCTTTTGCCACCTTCGCTCTGGGCGGCCACAGCGAAGCCGGCGCCGGCGACGCCGCCTCTCGACGCCTCGTGCCGTGCCGACGTCGCCATCGTCGGTGCCGGCTTCTCGGGCCTCGCCGCGGCGCTCCGGCTCGCCGAGGCCGGCGCGTCGGTGGTCGTGCTCGAGTCGGGCGAGCCAGGCTGGGGCGCTTCGGGGCGCAACGGCGGCCAGGTCATCCCCGGCCTCAAGTGGGACCCGGACGAGCTGGTCGCAATGTTCGGCGCCGAAGCCGGCGAGCAGCTCGTGCGCCTCGCTGGCGGCTCGGCCGACACCTTGTTCGACCTCGTCGAGCGCCAGGGCATCGACTGCGAGGCGCGGCGCTGCGGCTGGATCCAGCCGACCTTCGCCGACGCCGACAACGCGCTCGCCGAACGCCGTGTCGCGCAGTGGCAGAGGCGCGGCGCGGCGGTGGAGCTTCTCGATCGCGAGACCGCCTGCCGGATGGTCGGCAGCCCGATCTATCGCGGCGGCTGGCTCGACCGGCGGGCCGGCTCGGTGCAGCCGCTCAGCTACTCGCGCGGCCTGGCCAGGGCCGCTCAAAACGCGGGCGCCGTGGTGTGCGGTCATTCGCGCGTCACCGGCCTGGCGCGTGACGGCATCCGCTGGAACGTCACCACGGCGCACGGCCCGGTGGTTTCGGCCGGGCAGGTGCTGCTCGCCACCAACGGCTATACCGGCGGCCTCTGGCCGAAGCTGCGCCAGAGCGTGATCGCCGCCAACAGCTTCCAGGTCGCGACCGAGCCGCTGCCCGAAGCTCTTCTCCGCACCGTGCTGCCCGGCGGCCAGGTCGCCTCCGACACCCGCAAGCTGCTGCTCTACTACCGCGCCAACCACGACGGCCGGCTCATCATGGGCGGCCGCGGCACGTTCCGTGAACCGACCGGGCCGGGCGAGTTCGCTCATCTCGAGTCGGTCATCGGGCTCGTCTTTCCGCAGTTGAAGGAAACCCGCTGCGCTTTTCGATGGAGCGGCCGCGTCGCGATCACGCGTGATCACCTGCCGCACGTGCATCGGCCGGCGCCTGGGCTGACGATGCTGCTCGGCTACAACGGCCGCGGTGTCGGTCTGGCGACCACGCTCGGCACGCTGATCGGCGCCCATCTGGCGTCGCCCGAGGCCCATCCGCTGCCGCTGCCGCTCACGGCGATCCAGCCGATCCCGCTGCATGCGCTGCATCGCCTCTACGCGACCGCGATCCTGCAGATCTATCGCCTATCGGACCATCTCGCGGCCCGCTGACCGCGCCGCGCGCTGGCGGACGCGGCGGCGCCGCTAGCTGCGAATGGCTGGCAGACATTGCCGAGGGGGACACGGTGCGTTGCTGTCGCCGCAACCGCAGCGCGAGAGCCGCATCGCGGAGTTGGTGGGCGACCCGCCTGGCTTTGACCGCGCCACCGAGGTCCCGTTGGTGATCGCGCAAGTGGTGAATTTTTCAAGAACCATTTGTTGCCTTGACCCCTCCACTGTCCGCCGGCCCCGTTCGAGCTGGCTGTTGGGGCCGACCCGAGAGTGGGCCATCCCGTATGGTCCCATCTCATTGTCAGCATTGGCATTACGTAGTCGGTGCCCGGGTGGCTCACCCAACGTCGGCACGTTGGCTCAATTCGGCACCGGCGCCCACAGCCTTTTCACCTCAGTTCGCGCGGCAGCTTCGCGGCATAGGATTCGAGCGTGTAGCCGGCAGCTCAGGGTCACGGGCTTCCGGCCGACACCTTGAATTCCGTGCCAGCAAGCTGACACCGAGGTTGATCAAGCGATCAAGCCGTAGGGGCTCGCTCGTCATCGTCACCGCCGACCCACGGCACACGGAAAGAGATGCACCTCAGAGCACCGGAATTCTGCGCGGCGCGCGGCGGGCCGACGGATTCCATCAGGCTCGCACTACACAGTCGCAAACATCAAGCGCCCGGGGCCCGCACCGATGTGCAGCCCGTCGGCCCGATCCGCCAGATAGCGCCGATTCAGTTCATCCGGTGTCCAACTGCGGCTGTGACTGAAGCCGAGCGTGGTCAACTTCTCCGCCAGTGCAGTGGGTTCGAAAAAGCTCTTCCACGGCTCGCCGCGTTCGGCCAGTTGAGCCGTCATCTTCTCCATCGGGATGCGCATCATCGGTGGTAGCCCAGCGAGCGGAATGACGTATTCGAGCAGCACCGCGCTGCCCTTCGCGCAGCCGGCGACGAAACGCAAGGTTTCGACAACCGCCGCCTCGTCCAGATACATCGTCACGCCGAGCCAACTGAAGAATGCCGGCTGGCTCGCATCGAAGCCCGCGCGGGCCAGGCCCTCGGCCAGGCTGACGGTCTCGAAGTCGACCGGCACATAGCTGAGCGAGGCGGGTATCGCGATGCCGACTTCGCTTAGACGTGCCCGCTTCCAGGCCTGAGTGGCGGGCAGATCGACCTCGAAGACGCGACCCGGGGGCTTGGGTGTGCCGGTAGGCGCTGGTATCGAGGCCGGCACCCAGGATTGCGCATTGCCGCACCAACACGCTCAATCGAGCCAGCCCATTCGTCTTCGGCGAGCCGACTGCGCACCACGACCGAGCTGCGTAGGCCTTGGGCCATCGGATTGCGGTACTTATCGAGGTCGGTGCGCAGCGTCTGCGCCTCCTGCGCGCCGAGGATGGTCAGCGCGAGCGGGTCGTCAAGCACCAGGGGCTATTCGAGCAACTGGTGCGCCGCGCGCTGCATCGCCACAAGCAGCGCGCTTGGCTTCGGGCCGGCGTTCTCGACCGGCAAAGTGGTGAGCGACGGCACGGGCCCGTTGCAGATAGGTCAGCGACGCCTCATCTATGCCGACGCCGAGCCGCAGATCGGGCTCTTGTATGAAGGCATCGCGCACCCGCGCCCCCAGCGCCGCATCGTCGCCGCAGTAACTGTCGCGGAACATTTGCTGCCAGCGCAGCACGATGGCTTGCACCGGTGCGGCTCGCGCATCGACGCCGGCCTCCATCGGCACGCGCAACTCGGCCACCAGCGCCGGCCATCTGTCCAGGTGGGCCAGGTTGGCGAGCTGCCGGCGCCGCACCTCCTTGGTCTGGACCGCACTCATGTATGGAGTTGCCTCGCTCTCGCAGACGATGAATGACTGGATTCTCAAGTGAT
The DNA here is from genome assembly GCA_043742485.1 of Rhizobacter sp. Taxonomy (GTDB): domain Bacteria; phylum Pseudomonadota; class Gammaproteobacteria; order Burkholderiales; family Burkholderiaceae_C; genus Schlegelella_A. Next base: position 8,566 of record JAYTYH010000227.1, on the reverse strand, counting down.
AGCGGGCATCGGTGCAGGGTTGTCCGCGGCCGGCGTGGCGCCAGCCACGCACAGGCCGGCGTTGAGCGCTCCGGTTCGTTGATCGTTGCTTTTCGGCGTGTATCCGTTCGAAGTTGGCGGGCGAGATGCGCCCATGAGCCGAGTGACGTCGACGCGGGTTGTACCAAGCCTCGATCCAGGTGAACACCGCTAGACGCGCCTCGGTCTTGGTCTTGAAGCGGTTCTGTCGCGATAAGCGCGGGCTGGTAGGGTCAGCCGGTAAAGTTTGACCGTTCGAAGATGACCGAAGCGCAACGCCGGGCGGTTCAGCGGATGCACTATCCGCTCGAAGTGACGGTGATGTGCGTGCGTTGGTACGCGGGCTATCCGCTGAGCTTTCGCCAGATCGAGGAAATGATGGCCGAGCGCCGGGCCTTCGCTGATCACTCCACGCTGCATCGCTGGTCGACGAAGATGTTGCCGGTGCTGGCGGCCGCCTTCTGTCGGCGCAAGCGCCCGGTGGGCCGAGGCTGGCGAATGGACGAGACCTACGTCTAGGTCGGTGGCCAGTGGAAGTACCTGTATCGAGCGGTCGACCGCGACGGCGACACGATCGACTTCCTGCTGTGTGCGAAGCGCGATCACTCGGCGGTGCGTGCGTTCTACGAGCGCCCCGTCGACCGGCACGACGTGCCCGACAAGGTCACGATAGACCAGAGCGGTGCCAACACGGCGGCGATCACGCGCATGCAGGCCGACAGCGGCCTGCCCATCGAAAATGCACCAGTCGAAGTACCTCGACAACATCGTCGAGCAAGACCATCGAGCCATCAAACGCATCACTCGGCCGATGCTCGGATTCAAGACGTTCTGCTGTGCCCGAATCCTGATCGCCGGCATCGAAACCATGCAAATGATTCGCAAGGGTTAGCTCGGCAACAGCAAAGACAAAGACTCGTCTGCAGCGACCCAGCTCTACTCGTTGTCTTTCCGATCGGCGTCGACCTCACCGCCAAGATTTGCTTCCTCGCGCTATTGCGACAGAACCCGATTTCGTGCCGCACCGACAACCAGGTCGCCTATGGTCGCCTCATCGCCGAAGGCGCCGGTATCGGCTTCGTCGCTCGCTACAACCTGCGCCATTGGCCGGGCTTCGTCGAAGTGTTGCCCGGGCTCGGCGCCTGGGAGCACTGCCCTGCTGGCTGGCGGTGCACCGCGAGCTTCGCTCGAACCCGCTGGTTCGGCAGGTCTACGATTTCCTGGCTCGGGAAATCCCGGGCGAGCTGCGTCGGCGGGCAGGCTCCCCCGATCGCCTCAGTTCTGCGCGTTGACGTTGCGCATCGACTCGAGCTTGCCCAGATTCACCTGGCCGAAGGCCTGCTCAAGCGCCGCCATGTCGACGCCGTTGCCCGCGACGTCGACCTCGAAGCGCTTGGCCACGATCACCTGCATCTCGCCGTGCTTGCCGGCGTTCGTGAACTTCTCGTGCACCTTGCGGCCGCCGATCGTCACGTCGCGCTCGAAGCCGTTGGCAGTTTGCGCGTCGGTCGTCTGGTCGAGGTTGCCGGCGATGTCCATCAGGCCGGAGACGCCGGAGATGTCGCTGATCTTGACCTCGATGCTGCCCGCGCCGCTGCCGCCGTACCGGGCGCTGGCCGACGAGCCGTGCACGCCCATCGTCTGCTTGTTCGCGCCTTCGGTGGCGCCACGGGGCAGGCCGTTCACGGTGTCGGGCAGCATCGTGCCCAGGGTGCGGAAGTCGACCGGGGTGACGCGGTGGCTGCCGCCGAGCGAGCCTCCGAGCGCGCTGAGCAGGCCGCCCATGGCGGCGCCGGCGTTGGCCGCGGCGTCGCCGTTCGGGGTGGTCGTACCGCCTTGTGCGGAGGCCACGGTCGTGTCGCCGCCGGTCGTACCCTGGCCCTGCGCCTGCTGGCCGGCGCGCGCCAGATTGCCGAGTGCGGCACCGAGCGCGGAGCGCCCCTGTTCGTCGGTACCAAGCATGCCGCCGATCATGTTGCCGGTCTGGTTCGCGGCTTGCTGCGCCTGCGCGGCCGCTTCGGCCGGGGTCTGTGCCGGTGCAACGGGCGCGGGGTTGTCGCGTTCCATCTGCTGCCCGGCGCGAGCCAGGTTGCCGAGCGCCTGGCCGAGGGCCGCCTTGCCCTTGTCGTCGGTGCCGAGCATGTTGCCGAGGATGTTGCCGCCGATCGCCGCGCCCTGCTCGGCGTTTGCCTCGGCGCTCGGCCGCATCATGCCGAAGTGGCCCAGGCCGCCGAAGGCCGCGGCGAGTGCGCCAAGCACGAGGCCGCACAGCATGCCCGTGAGGATCACGGCCACGGTGTAGCCGACCGCCCGCTCCCGGGCCGACCGCATCACGACCGGCAGGCCGAGACACAGCACGTAAATGGCATACAGGCCGGCGAGCAGCCCGAGCAGGCTACCGAGCATGCCCAGCACCCCAAAAAACGAGCCCAGCCAGGCTGGCACGCCGGCGTAGCCGGCGACCTTGAGCGCCTCGCCGAGGCTGCGCCGGCCGCCGAAGAACGGAGCCCAGGCATTGATGATGAGGGCGAAGATGAACAGGCCGACGAACGCGAACACGAAGCTCATCAGGGCCGCCGTCAGGCTGCTCACCATCGGCATGCGCATGTTGCCGGCGAACGGCACGCTGACGCCGATCACAGCCATGTGCACGAACGACAGAAGCGCCTGAATTGCCGCTAGCGGCAGCACGCAGCCGACCACGACGCGCGCCATCGACGGCGGCTCGGCAGCGATCACCGGCCATTCGGACTTCGGCTTCAGCGTGATGTTGAGGATGCGCTGGATCAGCCCCGACGTATCGGCGCCGACTCGCGGCATCGCCGCGGCCGAAGCGCCCGGCGCGGCATAGGCGAAGGCCGGCGCGTCCGGCGGCAGCGTAGCGGGCCGCGGCGGTGGGGCGTGCTGCAGTGCCGGGGCGTGTTGCTGCGGTGGTGGCGCGTATTGCGGCGGCGGCGGCGCGTAGCGCGGCATCGATCCCGGCGGCGCCGCCCCGGAGGCGCCTCGTGGATCGCTCGCGGGAGGCGCGGCGTAGACCGGTGCCGGTGGTGGCGCCGTCGCGGGAATGTTGGCGGCAGTCGCCGCCAGCACGGTGCCGCAGTGGTTGCAGAACCGCGAGGCGTCGGGGTTCGGAGCGTGACAGGTCGGGCAGTCCATGGGTGTGTTCCTTCAGCGTGCGCCTGCGGGCAGTTGGACGTTCGCGTAGTCGAAGCGCACGACGAAGTGCTCCTCGGGTTCGCTCATGTCGATGATCTGGCGAAGCGGCAGGCCGCGCGCTGCCGGGATCCACGTCTTCGTGTCGGATGTGCCGGCCTTCGTCGGGTGTGCACGGCATAGAGCGTGGCCCGGTCGCCGTCAACCGTTTCGTCGCGCCCGCGGGCCCAGGTCTGCTCGCAGACGCGCGCCTTGTCCTGGATGTCCTGGATCGATCGCGCCGGATCGAACTTTCTCGAATGCCACTGGCTTTCGACCAGCACCGAGATCGCCCGTTTCGCCCGGTCGGCTGCTGAGGTGGATGTGTGCATGCGCTCCATGTCCTCTTCGGTCGGCCCGACACGGGCCCTGCAGTCAAGAACAGGATCCACCGCGCAAAACCGCCATCGACCTTGCAATAAGACGTGTCCGTCGATACCGCCGACACCACCGCCGTGAGCGTCGGGCCGACCGGTGCCGGGCGCGCCTCGTAACATCACCGCCATGAGCGCGGATGGATGGGATGCCGGTGCCGATGCAGACGGCGACGCTTTCGCCGACAGCACGGCGAGCGTCGAGGTGCGCCGCATCGCCGCTGCCTTGCTTCCCGACTTCTATGCGCAGGTCAAACGCATGGCCCGGCGCGAGCGGGCCCGCGTCGGCGGCGGCGACACCTTGCAGACGACTGCGCTGGCCCACGAAGCGTGGCTGCGTCTGCGCGATTCGCGCGGCTTTGTCGACGAGGCGCACCTGCTGCGTGCCGCAGCGCTGGCGATGCGCCACGCGCTCACCAATCATGCCCAGGCGCAGCGGGCCGACAAGCGCGGCGCCGGCGCCGCGCATGTCACCCTTTCGCATGCTGACGAGGTGCCGGCGCTGAGCAATGACGGCCTGATCGAGCTCAACGACGCGCTGCAGCGGTTGTCGCGGATCACGCCTCGCCTCGCCGACGTCGTCGAGTGCCGTTTCTTCGCCGGCTACGGCGAGAAGGAGACGGCTGTTGCTCTGGGTGTCTCGCTGCGCACAGCGCAGCGAGACTGGCTGAAGGCGCGCGCCTGGCTTTACCGCGAGCTGGGCGGCGGCGGCGCGTAGCTCTGGTCTGGAGCGCGCCGCGGCGCGGAGCTCGTCGCCACGGTACGAAGCCAGCCGCTGCCCGCGGCTGTCGCTACGGGGCCAGCAGCGCCAGCGCGCGACGCGCCCGCAAGGTTTCTGGATGGCTGGCGCCGAGCTCCGCGCTCAACGCCGCCTCGGCCTGCGCAACGAGTGGCCGCGCCTCGGCGGCGGAGCCGTTCGCCGCCAGCGTCTCAGCGAGCCGCTCGCGCGCCAGCGCCAGCTCCCAACTTCCCGGCCAACCGCTCGAGCGCAGCCGCACGGCCTCCTGAAAGCTGGCGAGCGCCGGGCCGCGCTCGTGCTGCGCCAGCTCGATGTCGCCGAGCGACACGAGGGCTTGTGCCAGCGTCGCATGGGCCGTCGATCCGGTCTTGCGCAGTGCCGCGATCACCGGCAGCAGCAGCGCTTTTGCCTGACTGGGCCGACCCTCGGCCACGGCGACGTTGGCAAGCGCGAGCTCGGAACGCAAGGAGAGCGCAAACGTCGCCCCATAGTGCGCATCGGCGTTTCGCAGGGCCGCCTCGATCGTCGTGCGGGCCGCCGCACGGTCGCCCGCGGCGAGCTGCGCTTCGCCGAGGAAAAGTTGGTTCTGCAGGGCGACCGGGCTGGTCGCGCCGGCGTAGCGGCTGCCGAGATCGGAGGCTGACTTCAGCATCTCGACCGCTTGGACCGGCCGGTCCGTGAGGGAGAGCAGCTTGCCGTAGTAGCCCATCGACGCTGCCACCGCCGCCGAGTCGCCGGCCAACGCGCGCTCGTGCTCGACGGCGCCCTGCAGCAGCGTCTCAGCTTCGCGCAGGCGCCCGGTGCGCATCGCCAGGGTACCGGTGTTGCCGCGAACGATCTGCGCGTCGAGGCCGTCGCCGATGCCGAGCGCGTCGTAGATGGCGCTGGTCTTTCGATAGGTGGCAAGTGCCTCGTCGAGCCGGTTTGTGATCGCCAGCGTGATGGCAAGGGAGTTGTAGAGCGCTGCCGCCTCGCGATCGGCGCGGCCGGCGAACGCCTCTCGCAGAGTGATGGCGGAGCGGCCCGTGGCGATCGCGCCGTCGAAGTCGCCGCGGCTTCGCTGCCAGCGCGCGCGTACGCCCATGCCTTCGAGCTTTTCCTCGGTGTGCGCATTCGCGTCGCGGGCCCAGAACGCCTCGGCCTGATCGAGCAGCTGGCCGCTCTTGTCGACGTGGCCGCGCAACAGTTCGATGCCGGCGAGTTTTTGCCGCGCGTCGGCCACCGCGAACGGGTCGGCGCTTGCTTGCGGCTCGGCGAGAAAGCCCTCGAGCAGCGCCGCCGAGCCCTGAATGTCTTCGAGCGCGTCGTACAGATCGGCGAGCGCGAGGACGACCTGGCCGGCGAGCAGCGGCTGGTCGCGGTACTCGCGCAGGACGCGCTGCGCGCTCTTGTCGAGCATGCTCTTGGCGGTGGGCGTTTCGCTGCCGTGCCCGGCAATAGCGCCGCGAAAGAGGCCGATCAGCTGATAACGCAGCGCCTCTTCGCGGGCCGCGTTGCGCAGCGCGACGTCTCGCTCCAGCGTCGCTCGATGCGCTTGCCAGGCGGCCGCGCCGAGGCCGAGCGCCAGGGCCAGGAACACGGCGCCGGCCGAGATCGCGGCCCAGCGATAGCGACGCAGCAGGCGGCCCAGGCTATACAGGCGGGCGCCTTCGCGTGCCGAGATCGTCTCGCCCCGCTGCGAGTGCTCGATGTCGCGTTTCATCGCCTCGACGGTCGGATAGCGGTGCGCCGGCTCTGCGCGCAGCGCCTTGGAGACGATGGCATCGAGATCGCCGCGCAGCAGCCGCGGCGCGACGGGCGCCGCGGCACGCGCCGCGGCCACCGTGCTCGGCAGCGGCGCCGCCTGCGCGTGCAGCGCGCGCAGGACCGACGCTATTGGCGTGCCGTTGCCGGCCCAAGGCGGCACGCCGGTCAGCATCTCGAAGAGCAGCAGACCGAGTGCGTAGACATCCGTCGCGGTCGTGATCGCGCCGCCCGTCAGTTGCTCGGGCGCGGCATAGAGCGGCGTCAGGGGCGCCGCCTGGGTACGGGTGCGCGCATCTGCGCCGTCGTCGAGCAGCTTGGCGATGCCGAAATCGAGCAGCTTCACCTGCTCCTCGGTGTTGACCAAGATGTTGGCGGGCTTCAGATCCCGATGCACGACGAGGTGGTGGTGCGCGTACGCGACCGCGTCGCAGACCTGCGTGAAGAGGCGCAGGCGATCATCCAGCGTCGCTCCGGTCTCGGCGCAAAAGGCGGTGATGGTTCGGCCGACGACGAGCTCCATCGCCATCCAGGGCCGGCCATCGCCAGCGACGCCGCCATCGTGCAGGCGGGCGATGCCAGGGTGCTCGAGACGGGCGAGGATCTGCCGCTCGGCGTGGAAGCGTTCGAGCTGCTCGCTCGCTTCGCGACGCAACAGCTTCACAGCGGCGCGCTGGGCGAAGCCGCCTTCGACCCGCTCGGCTTCGTAGACCTCGCCCATGCCGCCACGGCCGAGGTCGCGAACGATGCGCCAGGGGCCGATTCGGCCGCCCGCCTCGAAGATGCGTGGCGCCTCCGTCAAGGCCATCGGCTGGGCCGGCTGGATCAGGAAGTCGCCGCAGGCCGCGGCGGCGCGCAGGAGGCTGGCCGCTTCCTCGTTCACCTGTGGATCGTCGGTCCGCAGACGGCGCAGGCTCGCGGCGCGCTCGGCCTCAGGCAGCTCGAGCAGGCTGTCGAGCAGAGTGTCGACACGCGCCTGCTGCGCCGCCGACAGGGTGTCGTTGCCTTCGTTGCCCTTGCTTGATTGCACGTCGATCCGCCGCTCTGCGCTCGCGACCAGTGTCTCAGATGACGCGGCCCGTGCTGCTTCCCGCGGAAGTTCTCGGGCTCGAGCCGAAAGCGGCGATGCAGAGGGCGATGGAGTTGCTCCAGCTCGTCCGCCTGGAGAGCGGGCCAAGGTGGGGGCAAACCGAGTTGTCGGGCAAGCAAGCGCCGCAGAATGAATTCTCGTCAGGCCCATCAACCTTGGGCAAGGAGGATTCCAGTGAAGACGATCATCGAGGCTCGTCTCGTCGACGACGTTACCGAATGCCCTGCGGTGCGCTTGGCAACCATCGAGCGGGGGTTGACCACTGACACGCTCGGACTCTCGTTAGCCGGGTTCTGTCGCAATAGCGCGATGAGATTTAGTATGGCTACGGGGTCGACACCGATCAAAAGGCCAACGAGTAGAACTGGCTCGCTGCGGACGAGTCTTTGTCTTTGAAGTTGCCGAGCTGGCCCTTACGAATCATGGGCATGGTTTCGATGCCAGCGATCAGGATTCCGGCGCAGCGAAAGCTCTTGAATCCGAGCATCGGTCGGGTGATGCGTTTGACGGCGCGGTGGTCTCGCTCGACGAGGTTGTTCAGGTACTTCGACTGGCGCAGCTCGATGGGCAGGCCGCTGTCAGCCTGCACGCTCATGATCGCCGCTGTGTTCGCGCCGCTCTTGTCGATGGTGATCTTCTCGGGTACGCCGTGCAGATCAATGGCGCGTTCGAACAACGCTCGTGCAGCAGCATGGTCTCGCCTGGCACGCAGCAGGAAGTCGACGGTGTGGCCATCGCGGTCGATCGCCCGGTACAGGTACTTCCACTGGCCGCCGACCTTGACGTAGGTCTCGTCCATTCGCCAGCTTCGGCCCACCGGGCGCTTGCGCTGGCGAAACATCGCCGTGAGCACCGGCAGCATCTTGATCGACCAGCGATGCAGCGTGGAGTGATCAACGAAGACTCCGCGCTCAGCCATCATCTCCTCGATCTGGCGAAAGCTAAGCGGATAGCCCGCGTACCAACGCACGCACATCAACATCACTTCGAGCGGATAGTGCATCCGCTGAACCGCCCGGCGGAGCGCTTCGGTCATCTTCAAACGCTCAAACTTCAGCGGCTGACCCTACCAGCCCGCGCTTATCGCGACAGAGCCCGTCCGAGGCTCATTCGCTGCCGTCGCCTTCGCCGTTGCCGCTCACGGCGATCCAGCCCATCCCGCCTGGCTAGCGGACGACCAGCACCGGCACCTTGGTGTGCTTGAGCACGTCTTGCGTCTCGCTGCCGAGGAAGAGCGAGGCCAGGCCGCTGCGGCCGTGCGAGCCCATGACGAGAAGGTCGCAGCGCTCCTTGGCGGCGTGGTCGACGATCGCTTCCCATGGCTGCAGGCCCTCGATCGTGAGCGCGTGGCAGACGATGCCGGCGCTGTCGCAGGCATCGATGACGTCGCGCACGTGGCGAGCGGCGCTG
>JAYTYH010000226.1:0-4916 GCA_043742485.1 Rhizobacter sp. | reverse complement strand
GCCGTCGCCGGCGCCATCGTCGGCGAGTTCCTCGGCTCCGACAAAGGCCTCGGCTACCTGATGCTGCAGGTCCAGGTCACCCTCGACACCGCCGCGATGTTCATGGCGGTGCTGCTGATTACGGTAATCGGGATGGTGCTGTACGGCGCGGTGCTGTTGCTCGAGCGTGCGTTCGTGGTGCCGGATGCACGGGTTGGGTGAGATGCTGTCGTTCGGGGTGCGCGCGATGGCGGTGACGGCCGCGGCCGCCCGAGCGCGTGCATGAAGACCTCACCCATGACTCCCGAACCCTTCATCCATCTCGCCGGCGTCGCCAAGACCTATGGCGTGGGCCCGAACGCACACCTCGCCATCTCGGACGCGACCTTCGACGTCCTGCCGGGTGAACTCGCGTGCCTGGTCGGGCCTTCGGGTTGCGGCAAGAGCACGCTGCTGAAAATTCTTTCCGGCCTGCACCCGCACGACGCCGGCACGGTCCGCATCGGCTCGGCGGCGCATGTCTTCGATCCGGCCCGCGACATCGGCATGGTGTTCCAGCAGCCGCTGCTGCTGAAGTGGCGGACGATCCTCGACAACGTGCTGCTTCCGGCCGAGATCCTCGGCCTGCCGGCCAGGGAGAGCCGCGAGCGCGGCCGCGATCTGCTCGCGCTCGTCGGCCTCGCCGGCGCCGAAGGCAAGCGCCCGTACGAGCTCTCGGGCGGCATGCAGCAACGCGCCGCGATCGCGCGCGCCCTCGTCCACGATCCCAAACTGGTCCTGATGGACGAGCCGTTCGGCGCCCTCGACGCGCTGACGCGCGAGAAGATGAACCTCGAGCTGCTGCGCATCTGGAAGGAGTCGGGCAAGACGATCCTGTTCGTCACCCACGGCATCTCGGAGGCGGTGTTCCTCGGCAGCCGCGTCGTCGTGCTCACTGCCGGCCCGGCGAAGATGGCCGACGACTTCCTCATCGACCTGCCCTATCCGCGCACCCTCGACATGAAGACGCACGAAGCCTTCGGCGTCTACACCCGGCGCATCTACAGGCTGCTCGGCATGGAGTGACCCGGGCTCACGACACGCGCATCTTCAGCGCGTGGTCGTAGGGCAGCGCCGGTGTCGCGAACTCGACGCCGTTCTTCACGTAGTGCAATGCGCAGGCGCGGCGCCAGCCGGTGCTGTGGTTCGGGCCCGACTGGTGGAAGGTGTTGCCGTGATGAAAGCTGACGCCGCCCTTGCGCACCGGCGCCGGCACCATCGGCTGCTTGTCGCGCACGGCCGGCGGCAACTGCAGGTTGAAGGGCTCGTCGGCGGGCGCGACATGGCCGTAGACCGGACCCTGGTTGGTGCCGTCGCCGAAGTAGAGGCAGCCGTTCTCGAGCGTGGCGTCGTCGAGCGCGATCCAGGCCGTGACGATGCCCTCGGGATCGGTCGGCCCGAAGTAGAAGTTGTCCTGGTGCGCCGGCTTCGGGCCACCGCCTTCGGGCGGCTTGAAGAAGATCTGGCTGAAGTAGACCGAGACGCCGGCACCGACGAACTGCTCGGCCAGCCCCACCAGTCTCGGATCGCGCGCCAGCGCCTGCACGCTGGCTCGGTGCGCGTGCGGGTTATCGAGTTTGCGCAGCACCGTGCGCGCCTGCACGCCGCCGTCGACGTACCAGGCGCGTTGCTCGACCGGCAGCGCGGCGAGGAAGGTCTCGCCCCAGGCCTCGATGTCGGCGACGACGGCATCGGCCTCGGCCGGCGCGAAGACGCCGTTGACGGTGACGTGGCCGTGGTGGCGATAGAAGGCGAGATCGAAGGCGTCCACCGTCACGGCTCCGGGTGCAGCTCTGCCGGCAAGGGATTCGCCGGCGTGATCACCGGCGCGACGCCGCTCGGCCAGTCGGCGCGCAGCATCGGCGAGGTCGTCGAGAGGTCGGGCACGACGGCGCTGCCGAAGCCGGCGCATTCCAGCGAGCCGAGCTCGAGCATGCCGGCGCGGATCGAGAGGCGGACGCGGCCGCCCGCCTTGTCGTAGAGGTCGGGATGGGCCGCGAGAAAAGCGTCGGCCTCGGCCTCGGGGCGGCCCGCGAAACCGTCGATGAAGTGGTGGCCGTTGCGCTCCACGTCGGCCAGGCCGAGCAGGGCGACGAGGGCGAGGTCTTGCTGCACCGACAGGCCGGCCTGGGTCGTCAGGTCTTCGCCGGAGAGGAAGAAGGTGCCTTCGCCGCCGGCGGCGTTCCAGGTGCGGCAGCGCGCCAGATTGACGAGCGACTTGTAGAAGCCCTTGCAGTTCTTCGACGAGACGCCGGCGTAGCCGAGCGAGCGCGCGCGCACGAAGGAATCGAGCTCGCCGTCGGACTCGTCGACGATCACCGGCTTGTAGCGGGCCAGCGATGCGACGCTGCGTGACAGTGCCACCGCACGCTTGATCGGCTGCTCGATGAAGAGCGTCGACGCGCACAGCTTCTGCAACGCCGGCTCGGCCTCCATCGCGCGCCACAGCTCGACGACGGCCTCGACGTCGTCGTATTGCTCGTTGCCGTCGAGCGTGACGTGGATCGGGCCGGCGATGGTGTCGATCACGCTGGCGATCTTCACCAACCGGTCGAGGTCGGCGTGGCGATCGCCGCTGACCTTGAGCTTGAAGCAGCGCTGGCCGTAGGCGTCGACGACCTCGTCGAGCGTCTCGGGCAAGCCGTCACCGGTGCGCGTGGCCTCGGTCTGGTCGGAGGCCGTGATCGGGTCGAGCAGGCCGACGGTGTGGCGCGCCTCGATGCGCGCTGCCGGTTGCAGGCCGGCCAGAAAGGCAGTGAAGTCGAACGGGCCGAGGTCGGCGATGACGGCGTGCGGCGCCATGCCGACGACGTTGCTGCGCATCGCCGACCAGAAGCTGGCGCCGAGCAGGCGGCAGACGGCGTCGAGCACGGCGCGGTCGACCAGTGCGTTGCCGTAGCCGGCCACCAACGGCGGCAGGCCGAGCTCGGCACCGGCGCGGATCTGCTGCGGATAGTGATCGGCGAAGAGATCGAACGCGGCCGCGGCCGGTGCCGCGCGGTAGGCCGCGGCCGCGATCTCGATCGACTTGCGGAGCTGGTGCTGGTTCTGGGCGTCGGTCAGCGCCGGGTTCTTGTCGAACCATTTCGCCGCCAGCATCTCGGCGCCATAGCCAAAGCCTTCGCGGCCGTCGTCGAGGTGGACGTGGACGCGCAGGAAGGCCTGAATGCTCTCGGTGACGGTGACGACGCCGAAGCGGAACGGCATGCGCAACTTGAACGGCTGCTCGAACGCCTCGACGCCGAGCACCTTGATCCTGGGAACGTTCGCCGGGGCGGTCATGTCCGCCCTCGGGTCCGCGCTTGTGTCTGCGGTTTCGTCATTGAAGCCAGCGCTCGAGGTGCTCGGCGACGAACGCGTCGTCGCCGAGATCGGCGTGCTCGGCGCGGACGCGATCGATCTCGTCGCGCTGGCCTGCGCTCAAGGCCTCGCCCGGGTCGAGGCACCAGAGCCCTTCGAGCAGGCCCTGCGCGCGCAGCACCTCGTGGCAGCCGGCGATGCAGCCCTGGAACCGGTGGGCGACGTCGAAGAAGGCACTGTTGCAGTCGGTGACGCGGCTGTCGAGCGCGAGCAGCTCGGTCGGCACCGGCGTGCCGAATTGCTCGGCGCTGCGCACGGCGGCCTTGCAGCGCTCGAGCATCCGCACCGCCGAGTGCGTCCACACCGACCAGTGGCCGAGCAGGCCACCGCAAAAACGCGCCGTGACGGGCTCGCCGCCGCGCATCGCCACGAACGGCGTGACGAGGTCGAGCACGATGTGATCGTCGTTGCCTGTGTAGAGGGCGACGCGGTTCTCGGCGCCGGCGGCGACGAGGCCGCGCACGACGTCGAGCGTTCGGTAGCGGTTGAACGGCGCGACCTTGATGGCGACGACGTTCTCGATCGCTGCGAAGCGGGCCCAGAAGGCGGTGCCCAGATCGAGGCCGCCGACGGCCGGCTGCAGGTAGAAGCCGATCAGCGGCATCTCGCGCGCGACCGCTTCGCAGTGGGCGATCAGCGCGCTGTCGTCGGCGCCCTTCAGCGCCGCCAGGCTGAGCAGCACGGCGTCGTAGCCGAGGCCGCGCGCCAGGCGCGCCTCGGCGACGGCCTGCGTCGTCGCGCCGCAGACGCCGGCGACGAGCAGCGGCGCCGGTGCATCGGCGGCAGCGCCGAGCCGCGGCCAGTCGCGTGCAGTGTCGGCGGCGATGCGCAGCACGTCCTCGAAGAGGCCGGCCTCGCGGATCGCGAACTGCGTCGTGTGGACGCCGACGGCGAGGCCGCCGGCGCCCGCGTCGAGGTAGTAGCGGGCCAGGCCGCGCTGGCGGCGACGATCGAGGCGGCGGCCCGAGTCGAGCGCGAGCGGATGGGCCGGGATGGCGAGGCCTTCGAAGAGGCGCGCCCGCAGCCTGTCGACGTTCATCCGAACTCCGGGCCGGCCATCGCGTAAGCCCGCTCCGGGGCAACGAGCACCGGCCCGGCGACGGTCGCCATGCGTGTGAACGGCCGCTGCCGCGTGAAGCCGCGCTGCGTGAGCATGGCAACGAGAACGCTGCGGTGATCGGGCACGTCGATGAAGACGGCGCCTTCCCGGGCGGCGAGCGCCGCGTCGAGCAGTGCGAGGGCATCGGCGTCGTTCGCCGCCGCCAGCGGTCCGATCTGGCAGGCGCGGCGGCCGGTGCGGGCGATCACGAAGCCGCTGCGGTCGGCGGCGAGCCAGGCGCGCGTCGTCGGGCGGGCGAGGAAGTCATGCAGGAGGGCGCCGCGGTCGAGGCCGGTGGCAGCGGCGTCGAGGGCGACGATGTCGGCGTGGTCGTGGGCGACGGCCGCCACGGTGTCCTGCGCGTGCGCTTTCGTCGTGCCGAGCAGGCCGCCGCCCTCGCCTTGCCAGCGCGCGAAGCCGAAGCCGCCGACGAAGCCGC
>JAYTYH010000225.1:0-1883 GCA_043742485.1 Rhizobacter sp. | reverse complement strand
GCCGATGGCATGCGAAACCGCCAGCGACCCTGCGGCGTCAGGTTAAGCAACTGAACGTCGACGTTCGGCCGGGCGTCGGGCCACTGCTGATCGGCCGGCGCGCACTGCGCGAAGCGCGCGTCGATGTCTTTCGGCGCGACCGGAAAGCGCGTTTCGAGCCAGACCTTGTCGTAGGTTCCGGCGTAGCGCGAGCGCGGCGCCCAGTGCGGCGCGACAACGCCGAGGCCGGCCACCGCGAAAGTGTTGTCCGGCGAATCCATGCGCTGCCCCAGCGGCGCGATGTTCGGCAGCTGGCTCGCTACGCTCGCGTCGGCCGAACGTGCCCCCTTCCAGCCGATCCCGACCGGGTTCTCGGCGTGGCAGGCGGTCGTCGACCCTGCCGCGTCGAACAGGCTGCCGCCGAACGCCCGCTCGTAGCAGATCGGCAGTGTCGCGAAGGGCCGCGGCACCGAAGCCCTTCGGCCGAGCACGCCGCCCCATTGCCGGTCGCCGACGACATTCAGCACCTTCGTCCAGGTGCCGACCCGAACCCCCACCGCCAGCGCGGAAACGGTCGAGCCGGAAGGCGCATGTGCCGAGCCCGTGACGATAAAGTCGACCGCTGCCTTGGCGACACCGGGCGCGGCCGCGCGTCGCAGCGACGACCTGCCCGGCTCCCCCCCCGGCTCGTCGGCGAGCGGCACCGCGACCTGGTCAGGCGCGGGATACGGTGCGCCGGCCGCGTCGAAACGATAGGTCGCGCAGACAAGGATGCAGAACATCAGTTGGCCCTCGGCGTCCATCATCAGCAGGCTCTGTGACGCGAACGGTGTCGCGTTGAAGACGATCGGCGACACGTGCTTCTCCCGCTTCAGACCCAGACGCCGGAGTCGTCGACGCCGATCGGCCAGTACGGCATCGCCGACAGCAGTTCGGCGCTCGCCATGTCGCCCTCGTCGACCACCCACTGAAGCAGGAAACACTCGGGCGCGACCGGAGGCACGGCGGTGGCGTTGAGCTCGTCGCAGGCGAGCCAGTACTTGCGGATGACCGCCACCGTGTACGGGTCGGACACCGGCCCGGCCGGGAACTCGCGCCAGTTTTCCATGCGCGCCTGCTTGGCCGAGCGAAGCTCCTCTTTGAAGGCTTCGGTTCTGTGGTCCCACCACTCGACCGCATCGGCGAGCGTCTTCTTCAGATCCTTGCGGTACTTCGTGAAGAGCTTGCGATGCGCCTCCGACGCCTGCTTCAGGGGAGGCGACGACTCCACCACCGCTGCGCCGCTCAAGCGCAGGTCGCGCGGCGCCACCAGCAGGCGGGCGATGCCGTCGTTCATGCCTTCCTCGGTCATGTATTTGGGTTTCATGTCGGCTCCGGTGCGATGACCATGATCAGATCCACCGGTCGTCCTTGTCGAGACCGAGCGGCGTGAAGACGAAATCGGCCAGGAACTCAGCGAGATCCTCGGCCCGGCCGGGGAGCATCTCGATCAGCAACTCGCGCGGTTCGACCGGGGCCTCGAGTGCGGCAAGGTCAACGACATCGTCGTCTTCGTCGTCGTCGCTGCCCCAATCCTCGTCGTCGGACTCGGCGTCGTCATCGGCGTCCTCCTCTTCTTCGTCCTGCGCGGTGTCGTTCAGCGCCTGGCATCGCAGCGCCCACTTGCGAAAGGCAGCGATCACCGCAGGATGCGAC
This sequence comes from Rhizobacter sp., assembly GCA_043742485.1. Lineage (GTDB taxonomy): Bacteria > Pseudomonadota > Gammaproteobacteria > Burkholderiales > Burkholderiaceae_C > Schlegelella_A. Next base: position 209 of record JAYTYH010000225.1, on the reverse strand, counting down.
ACGGCACCCATGGGCCATCGCGTCTCGAGCAGTTCCTGGATCTCGGCCGCGGCGCTACCGGGCCGCTGTTCGCGGACGCGCAGCGCCTCCCACCAGGCTTGCGCGACGGCTTGCGCGGCGCGCATGTCCACGACGTAGTCGTTGAAGAGTTGTTGGTAGGTGCTCATGCTGTCCTCGACCCATTGATATGTGCCATGGTCGGCGCTCTC
>JAYTYH010000224.1:0-4671 GCA_043742485.1 Rhizobacter sp. | reverse complement strand
CAAGAACCAGGGCGACGCGGGCCCCGGCGCGCGCCAGCTGATGGCGGCCACTTTTTCTTCGAGCAGCTCCGAGCTGGCCGACGCGCAGAAGTACGTCGACGAGCATATGATGGTCAACATGTCGGATAGCGCGCGCGCCACCCTGCGGCCTCTGCTGGTGCGACCGCTGGTGCAGGCGTTCGCGGTCATCGTCGGCCCCACCGAGACCGACGTCAATCGCGTCTGGGCGGCCCAGGTGCAGGAGCCATTCCAGCAGACTCTGGCCGCGAAGTACCCGTTCGATCCGGCCGCCAAGATCGAGGCTGGCCCAGCCGAGATCGCCAAGATCTTCGGGCCCGACGGCGCCGTCGCCAAGTTCACCAACGAAACGCTGACGCCGCTCATCGTGCGCCGCGGTGACACGCTCGTGTCGCGCACCTGGGCCGACCTCGGCATCCGCCTTCGGCCCGAGTTCACGGCCGGCTTCGCGGGTTGGGTCGCGGCGCTGGAGGGCGGGGCGGCAGGTGGCGGCGCTAATGGTGGCGCCGCAGCCGCTTCGGCCTTCGTGTTCCAGATGCTGCCGCAGGGCTCGCCGGGGCTGCTCGAGTACACGTTCGAGATCGACGGCCAGCGGCTGCGCTATCGCAACACCGCCGCTGACTGGATGCAGTTCGTCTCGCCCAACCCGTCGGGCACGCCCGGCGTTCGCATCTCCGCGATCACGAACGACGGTCGGGCCGTCGAGATCCTCAACGAGCCCGGCAACTTCGCCGTGACGCGGATGGGCGCGGCGGCCAAGACGCGGCAGCTGCAACCCAACCTGTACGAGATGTCGTGGTCGCAAGGCGGCAGCACGGTCACGGTTCAGTTGCGCATGATCAGCATGCCTGGCGCTGCGCTGGCGCCACGCGCGGCAGGTGTCGCGGCGCCGGTCACGGCGGCCGGTCTGCGCGGCGCGAAGCTGCCGGCCGTCGTCGTCGGCCTCGATCCGCAGGCACCTCTGCCTGGGCCCGTGATTGCAGCTTCCGGAGCCCGCTCATGACGCGTCGCGCGCTGGTGCCCCTGGCCTACTTCGGCAAGCTGAAATCGCGCGGTGATTTCGTCCGCAGCACCAGCCAGCCGACGCTGATCCGCACGCTCGACGACTGGCTCAGCCAGGGCATCGAGCTGATGTCGGCCGACCCGCGCTGGAAAGAGGTCTACGACCGCAGCCCGAGCGCGCACTTCGCCTTCTTCTCGGCCTCGAGCCAGCGTGCGATCGCCGGCCATCTCGCGGCCAGCGCCGATGCATCGGGGCGGCGCTTTCCGTTCGTGGTCGCAGGTGCGTTCGACGTCGCCGAGCCGCTCGCGTTCCTGCCTTGCGCGCCGATGGCGCTGGCTCGGCTCTGGGCCCGCTTCGAGCAGTCGGCACAGAACGCGTGCGCCGCTGAAGACGCCACCGTGCTGCTGGCCGAGATCGCGCAGGTCGAGGTCGAGCTCGACGTTGAAGCCGGCGCGTACGAAGCCAGCATGCGCGACTTCATCGAGCTGCAGACGATGGCGTCGCTCGAAGGCATGCTGCGCGGAACCGGCCACCAGATCGACCTGCGTCAGGCGCTGCTCGCGATCGGCCTGCTGCTTCAACCGGTGCTCGGCAGCACCGGTGTGTCGTTGAAGAAGGGCCTGCGCCTGCCGCTGCCCGCCGACCCGCTGTACCGGCCGCTGGTGGCGAGTTTCTGGCTCGAGCTGATCGTGCCCTTCCTGCGCCGCCTCGACCTCGAGATCGCGCTGTTCCTGCCACGCCGCGGCGGCGCCCCGGCACAGGCGCTGGCGATCGGCTTCAGCGGCGGCTCCGCAGCGCACCTGCACGCCGTGCTGGACGCCGACGTCGCGGCCGAAGCCTTCATCGATCCGTCGCCCGCCGAGTGGGTCGAAGACCAGGTTCGCCAGGACTACGCCGTGACCAAGCTGTCGAGCTACCTTGCGCAGCCGCAGCTTTCGCTGCGCCAGGCGATGGCGACGTTTCGCGAAACCTTTCTCGGCGAATGACCATGGCGATCCTGTCTCGTCTCGCGCCGGTGATCCTCGCCGCGAGTCTGGCTCCGGCGGCCGTCGTGGCGGCGCCCGCACCCGCTCCCGCGCCGGGCCAGGTCGTCGTCTCCGGCACGGTGCCCGACGAAGCGACGCGGCAGTCGGTGCTGACCAAGGCACGCGAGGTCTTCGGCGCCGACCGTGTCGTCGACCAACTCGGTGTCGGCAATCTGGTCGCGCCGGCGAATTGGTCGAAGTACCTGCAGGGCATCATCTCGCCCGATCTCAAGCAGGTCAGCCACGGCCAGATCAGCATCAGCGGCAACGTCATCGAGATCAAGGGCGAGGTCGGCAACGAGGCGGTTCGCCAGCAGATCGTCAGCGAGATGTCGACGCGACTGAACAAGACCTACACCGTGCGCAACGGGCTGCGCGTGGGCGCGGCAGGGCAGGAGCAGATCGACCTCGCTCTCGCCAGCCGAACCATCGAGTTCGAGCCGGGCAATTCCAGCCTCACCGCATCGGGCCGGCAGACGCTCGAGCTGCTGGCGCCGCTGCTGCTCCGCCTCGGCGCCCGCAGCTTCGAGGTCACCGGCCACACCGACGGCGTCGGCTCGCGGCCGCAGAACATCGCCTTGTCGGCAGCGCGCGCCGATGCGGTCAAGACGTTCCTGGTCGGCAAGGGCATCGCCGCCGACAAGATCGCGACCTCGGGCGCCGGCCCCGACCGCCCGCTGGCGGCCAACGACACGCCCGATGGCCGGGCCCGCAATCGCAGGATCGAATTGCGCGTCGTGCAGTAGACGCGCCGCGCGGCTACTCCGCGGGCGGAGACGTCGGTGGCACGCCGAGCAGCTCTTCGACCTGGGCCAGAACGCCCTGGTCTTTCACGACCGAGCGCAGCCATTCGTGCAGCGGCATCTCGCCCCACTGGGCACCGCGCTCGGCAAGGTAGGCGACGGGGCTGTGCGGCTCGGTGCGACGAAAGAAATCGGCAACGGCGCGCAGCTGCCTGAGCGCGTCTGCGCGGGTGCGCAGCGCGCCGGTCGACATCACGCCGTCGCCAATGGCCGCGGCGGTCTCGCCGGCGCCAACCGTTGCGACGTCGGCATTCGGGGCCAGCAGCTTGACGCCATGGACGGCGTCTTCGAGGGCACGGCGCGCCGTGCTGAAGCCGGGGCCGTCGTCGCCCAGCTTCGCGTCGGCGATCGTCTGCAGGCGATCGAGCGCCTGCAGCGCGCGCTGCGCCTCGGCGAGGTTGGTGGCGAAGAACGCCGAGGGCGTCGCGCGCCGGGCTGCGGCGATGTGATCGGGCATGAGCATCGGCACGGCCGGGGCCGAATCTGGCGCCGGCTCGCCGGCCCGTCCATTGGCCTGTGCGGTCGCCATGTCGCGCAGCGAAAAGCCGCGTCCGCCTTGCCGCATCACGGGCATCTGGCTCGCCAGCTCCTGAACCTGACCGAGTAGCCAGCGCAGATTGCCGCTTCGCTCCTCGGTGTCACCGTCGGCGTCGATGCGCGGGTAGAGCTCGGGCCAGTAGCGCTCGCACAGCGCTGCGCAGAGGTCGAGTCCGTCGGCGAGGCCGGCGTAGCCGTCGACGCGCGCGAAGGCCTCGGTGAGCCAGGCGGCAACGCGCAGGTCTTTGCTTCGCTTGGCCAGCACCTGCTCGCACGCCGACTGCACCGCCGGCCAGTCGGCCACCTTCAGGGCCGTCACCCATTCACCCTGGTCGAGCGTGGGATCGTCGGCCCGGCGCAGGTCCTGGATGGCGTCGAGTTCCGCGGAGAACGAGAGGTCGTCGCCGCAAGGCGAGGCTTCCGAGATCGGCGCGAGCAGGGCGTCGGTGTCCATGGCGTGTGGGCGCGGGCGCCAGCGGAAAGATGCGGATTCTAGGTCGGCCACCGACCCGGACAGAGCGCTTATGGCGCGAAGACGAACGCCTCGCCCGAGACTGTCAACGTCTTCGTGAAGGCACCGTATTTCGGGTGCTGCAGCCAGCTGAGCACCACCTTCGCCGGGTCGTCGACGCCGCGCAGCACGACCCGAAGATCGCTTCCTGGTCGGAGGTCAGCACCATGGAAAGCAGGCAGCTCTGCACCGGAATTGAGTCGCGCAGCTCCAGTCTCGATGGCCGGGCTTTCCACTCGATCAGCAACAAGGCGTCTTCCGTCCCGGTGCCGCAAAACCGCCGCCCGGGTTCTTTTCAGAAGGCTTGGCGACGCCGAGCACGAAGAAGCTCCGGCCGCCATCGGAGAATCCGCGGCCGGAGATAACGACGAGCTCGGTGGCCCGGCGCATTTCGGTCTCCAGCCGAATGTCGAACAGGACGGCGTTGTGCAACTTTCGCGTTCGTTGCAGCTCGCTGACTTTGCCCGCCTTCACTCTGCTCTCGATCGCGGCGATCCGAGACTCGATGGCCCGCAGTAGGTCGTCGGCCGATTCAGCAAATGCCGTCGAAGCGAGCACCAGAGCGATAGCGGTCAAGACAAGGGACTGAACTACGGGCATGAATTGATTGATGCCGGGAACGAGCCTGGTGACGTTGTTGAACTTGGTGCTGCCACGCATACCGCGTTGGTCGGGTGACCTTGCCTCGTTTCAACGTACACCAGGCTAAGCCGCCATATGGCTGGATTCTGCGTCGATCGGCGTTTCGTAACCGATGGACGAATGGATGCGCTG
>JAYTYH010000223.1:0-4835 GCA_043742485.1 Rhizobacter sp. | reverse complement strand
CGCCGAGCGGCGCCGGCTTCAGCTTCTTGAGGCCTTCCACCGCCTTGGCGACGATGCCGTTCTTCGTGAAACCGGAAGACGGGGCCCCTGCCCCGTCTTCGTCCTTCGCCGGCAGGTCGAACAGGATCACGGGGACGCGGACATTGACGAGGTGGGCCGCGATCTGCGCTCCCATCACCCCGGCGCCGAGAACGGCGACCTTGCGAACGTTGAATCGATTCATCGTGGCTCCCTTGATCATTCCGCGCGTATCCAGGTCTGCGTGCGGCCGAGCATCGGCACGCCGATGTAGCCGCGCACGTCGAGCCTGGCGCCGCCTTCGACGAGCTTCATCTTCGACTTGTAGACTTTGCCGTTGTTCGGGTCGAGGATCTCGCCGCCTTCGAACTCCGCCTTGTCGTCGGCGCTCTGCTTCATGTTCTTGATGATGGTCATGCCCAGGATGGGCTTGTCCTTGCGGTCGTCGGTGCAGTCCTTGCAGACCGGGTCTTTCGGTGTGTCGGGGTCGAGCAGCTTCTCGACCTTGCCGGTGTAGACGCCGCCGCTTTCAGAGATGCGGATCAGCGACTTCTCCTTCTTCGTGCTGTCGTCGATCGTCTTCCAGACACCCACCGGCGAGGCCGCCTGCGCCAGCGCGGCCGTGGCGGCGAAGAGCAGGGTCAGGCCGAGCGTCGTGGAGCGTGGCGTGAGGGTCATGGAGTCTCCTTCGGTCGTTGTCGTCGTCATTCGTCTTCGGTTCAGAACAAGGCCGCGTCGAGTTCCATCATCGGGGCCGCACCCGTGCGCGCGGTGCGGATGAGCGAGGCCGTCTCGGGCAGCAGCTTGGCGAAATAGAAACGGGCGGTCGCCAGCTTGGCAACGTAGAACGTGTCGCCCGAGTCCTGCTTCGCGAGCGCCACCTTGGCCATCCGTGCCCACATGTAGGCGAACACCAGGTGGCCGCACACGCGCAGGTAGTCGACCGCCGCGGCGCCCACTTCGTCGGGATTCTTGAACGCCTTCATGCCGATCTCGGTCGTCAGCTTGGTGACCTTCTCGCCAAGCTCGGCGAGCGGGTTGACGAACTCCTGCATCGCTTCGTCTGTGCCCGCTTCCTCGACGAAATCGGCGATCAGCTTGCCGAACTTCTTCAGCTTGGCGCCGTTGTCGCCGAGCACCTTGCGACCGAGCAGATCGAGCGCCTGGATGGTGTTGGTGCCCTCGTAGATCATGTTGATGCGCGAGTCGCGCACGAACTGCTCCATGCCCCATTCGCGGATGTAGCCGTGGCCGCCGAAGACCTGCAGGCAATGCGAGGTCGCGATCCAGGCGTTGTCGGTGAAGAAGGCCTTGATGATCGGCGTCAGCAGGGCGACAAGATCGGCGCACTCGGCGCGCTCGGCGGCGTCGGCCGTCGCCGTCTCGCGGTCGAGCAGCAGCGTCGTGAACACGGCCAGGGCGCGGCCGCCCTCGGCGTAGGCGCGCGCCGTCAGCAGCATCTTGCGGACGTCGGGGTGGACGATGATCGGATCGGCAGGCTTGTCGGGTGCTTTCGGTCCCGAGAGCGAGCGCATCTGCAGGCGGTCCTTCGCGTAGGCGGCGGCGTTCTGGTACGCCACCTCGGTCAGGCCGAGCGACTGCATGCCGACGCCGAGGCGGGCCGCGTTCATCATCACGAACATCGCCGGCAAGCCCTTGTTCGGCGCGCCGACCAGCGTGCCGATGGCGTTCTCGAGAACGATCTGGGCGGTGGCGTTGCCGTGGATGCCCATCTTGTGCTCAAGTCCGCCGCACCAGATGGCGTTGCGCTCGCCGAGCGAACCGTCGGCATTGACGTTCCACTTCGGCACTGCGAAGAGCGAGATGCCCTTCGAGCCGCTCGGGGCGTCCGGCAGGCGCGCCAGCACGAGGTGGACGATGTTCTCGGCCATGTCGTGCTCGCCGGCCGAGATGAAGATCTTGTTGCCGGTGAGCTTGTAGGTGCCGTCGGCATGCTCTTCTCCAACGACAGGCTCGGCCTTCGTGCGCAGCATGCCGAGATCGGTACCGCATTGCGGCTCGGTCAGGCACATCGTGCCGGTCCAGTGGCCACTGGTCAGCTTCTCGAGGTAGATCTTCTTCTGCTCTTCGGTGCCGTGCGTGTGCAGGCATTCGTAGGCGCCGTGAGAGAGACCTGGGTACATCGTCCACGCCTGGTTGGCCGAGTTCATCATCTCGAACAGGCACTGGTTGACGACATGGGGCAGGCCCTGGCCGCCATAGACCGGGTCGCAGCTCAGCGCCGGCCAGCCGCCGTCGACGTACTTGGCGTAGGCATCCTTGAAGCCTTTCGGCGTCGTCACTTCGTGCGTCGACTTGTCGAGCGTGCAGCCCTCTTCGTCGCCACCAGCGTTCAGCGGCGCCAGCACCTCGCTGGCGAACTTGCCGCCCTCTTCGAGCACAGCGTCGATGGTGTCGGCGTCGACCTCGGCATGCGCGGGCAACGACTTCAGCGTGCCGACGACATCGAGGACTTCGTGCAGCACGAAGCGCATGTCGCGCAGCGGCGGGTGGTAGGTGGGCATGGAAGGCTCCTGAGACGAATGAAAAAAGGATTGCTGAAAAGGATTGCTGAAATGCGTGCTGGCTGGCTAGCGGCCGCGACGGCCGGCGGCGGTGCCTGCGGCGATCGGCATAGCAGCGGCCCAGTACGCGAGCACACGCTCGAAGCCGGCGTGCGCGCGCTCTTCGGCGCCGGCGTGGCGGAGGAATCGGGCGTCGTGGTGCAAGGCCAGAATGAGACCGTGAACTTCAAACAGCAGCTGGCCGGGGTCGGTGTCAGGGCGCAGATGGCCTTCGCTCATCGCGGCGCGGATGGCGCGGCCGAGGGCGCTCTGCCACGTCTGCACCATCGCCACGAGGGCATCGCGCACGGGGCCGGGCCGGTCGTCGAACTCGACGGCACCACTGATGTAGATGCAGCCGGAATCGATCTCGACCGAGACCCGCCGGAGCCAGCGGTCGAACATGTCGCGCAGTCTCGGCAGGCCGCGCGCACTCTGCAGCGACGGCACGAACACCTCTTCTTCGAAGCGCGCGTGGTACTCGCGGATCACCGAGATCTGCAGCTCCTCGCGCGAGCCGAAATGGGCGAACACGCCCGACTTGCTCATCCCCGTGACTTCGGCGAGCGCACCGATCGACAGGCCTTCGAGACCGATGTGCGATGCGAGCGCAAGCGCGGCGTCGAGAATGGCGGCGCGTGTCTGCCGACCCTTCATGAGAGCCTTCGGCGCGGCGCCCTCGAGCGAGGTCGCGCTCTGGGTGTCGGGATCGTGGACGAGTGAAGTCACGGCAGTCGTTTCGGCGGTGTCGAGAAAAATCGAACGATCGTGCTATTTTGCAGGAAAGGCGCCGGTTGGCGACGAATCACATGAGCTGTGCACGGCTTTTCTCTAGGCTGCCGACTCCAGGAGCTGGACCATGAAAGTCGCCGTCGTGGGCCTCGGCGCCGTCGGTGGCCTGATCGCTTCACGGCTTGCGCAGGCCGGCCACGACGTCTCTGCACTGGCCCGCGGCCGCACGCTGGCGGCGGTGCGCGAACGTGGCCTCGTCGTCGAGGCCGCTGGCAGCGCGACCACCGTCGCCATCCGCGTCAGCGACGACGCCCGCGAGCTGGGGCCGCAAGAGCTCGTCGTCATCGCGTTGAAGGCGCCTTCGCTGCCCGCGGCGGTCGACGCGATGGCGCCCCTCGTCGACTCCAGCACGCTGCTGCTGCCGGCGATGAACGGCGTGCCGTGGTGGTTCATGCCGGCTGCCGACGCCGGCGCCGCGCCGCTCGACAGCGTCGATCCCGGCGGCCGCCTCGCGGCAGCGCTGCCGATCGCGCGCACGCTCGGCTGCGTCGTCCACCTCACCTGCTCGAGTCCGGAGCCCGGCCTGGTACGCCATGGCTTCGGCCAGCGCCTGATCGTCGGCGAGCCGGCGGGCGGCGCCTCGGCGCGCGTCGACACGCTCTGTGTCGCTCTTGCCGCTGCCGGTTTCCAGGCCCAGGCCAGCGCCGATGTGCGCCGCGAGGTCTGGTACAAGTTGTGGGGCAACATGACGATGAACCCGGTCTCGGCACTGACGGGCGCACTCAGTGACGCCATCGCCGACGACCCGCTCGTGAGCGAGTTCATGTTGCGCTGCATGGCGGAGGCGGCCGCGATCGGCGCTCGGGTCGGCTGCCCGATCTCGCAGTCGGGCGAGGAGCGCATGGCGATCGCCCGCGAGCTCGGCGGCTTTCGCACCTCGATGCTGCAGGACACCGAAGCCGGTCGCGCCCTCGAGCTCGACGCCCTGGTCGCCTCGGTGCACGAGATCGGCGAACGCGTCGGCGTCGCGATGCCGAACATCGGCGCCCTGCTCGGCCTTTCGCGCCTGATGGCACGCACGCGCGGCTTCTATCCGGCTGCATCACCGACCGCTCTTCCGGCTTGAGCGGCGCGAGGCGATGCATTACCCTTGGCGGGTGATGGAAATCCTCCAGCTCGATCTCTCCGGCCGACCACAAGCCTGGATCTCGGCAAAGGAAGCGGCTGTCCTATACGCCAGCGATGGCGTCGCCTGGACGCTCGGCGACACGTTCCACGTGCTGCGAGGTGGCATGCAACGCCGCACCGGGCTGCAATCACGCATCGAGGTCCACCCGATCATCGCCGTGCGTGGCGCCGTGCCCAGCCGGGCCTGGCGGCGGACGCCGGCGCTCAGCAACCCGAAGCTGTTCGTGCGCGATCGCCAGGTCTGCGCTTATTGCACCGGACGCTTCCATTTCGAAGACCTGACCCGCGAGCACATCGTGCCCACCTCGCGCGGCGGCGTTGACAGCTGGATGA
>JAYTYH010000222.1:0-1629 GCA_043742485.1 Rhizobacter sp. | reverse complement strand
CACGCTGATGCGCCGCTATATGACGCTGGCGAGCGAAGGCTGCGGCTGGCTGATCGTGTTCTCGCCCGATGAGGAACAGGTCAAGCAGGTCGCTGCGATTGCCAAGCAGTTCGCCGCTCGCTCGGCCGTGCACTACGGGCGCTTCGCGAGCGAAGACCTGGTCTGACGTTCAGCGCTTCAGGCCGAAGCGCTCGATCAGCAGGGCCTTGACGGCCGCCTTCGTCGCAGCGTCGGCAGCGGCGTCGTAGCCGGCAACGAGGCCGTGACCGATGCAGGCATCCCGGAGCGTCAGCGGCCGGCCGGTGTCGACGTTGACGAGCTCGCCGCGCACCCGTTCTTCGCGGTTGCAGGCAGCGCCGGTGGGTACGTCGGCGATGTGGATCAGGTCCGGGTTGGCGACGTTGTCGAAGCCGTGGTGGGCCCCGGGAAACGTGGTGACGGCGATGTCTACTCCCGCCAGCTTCAGTCTCTTCTCGTAGCGCTTGCAGGTGGCAGCAGAGGTGAGCACGTCGGCTTCGCCGATAAAGATCCGCTGTAGCCCGGGCTCGGTCCGGGTGTCGTCGATGAGCTGCACGTTGCAGTCGGGATAGAGCGCGATGTAGGCGGCGAAGCCCGTGCCGGCGCTGCCGAAGGCCGAGGCGAAGCGTGTCTGCGCAGCGACCAGAACGGTGTTCGCGCCCGAGGAAAATCCCATCACCGCGATCCGTTGCGGGTCGATGCGCGGGTGGCGGGCGAGAACCGCGAGCGCGCGCTCGGCGTCGATGACGCGAGCGATCCCGCCCACCGAATCGGGCATCGATGCGACGCTGTCCTCAGGCGCAATGGCGCCGCGGCCAGTGAAGCTGTCGAGGGTGAAAACGGCGATGCCGAGGCCGTTCAGCGCCTCGATCCAGGCGACCTGATTGGCAATGGCCCCGGCGTCGCCATGCAGCATGAGAACGGCCGGCATCTTCGGCGGTGCGCCGGCAGGCAGTCGCAACTCGCCGGCGATCGTCGCCAGCGGCGCGCCGGCGAACGAGGCCGTCAGCGTCTGGGGCCGCGTCAGCGTCAGGGTCGCAACGGCATGGACCTCGATGCGAAAAGTCGTCGACGGTGCCGCCTCGGCCGGCAACGAAGCGCTCAGCCCGGCCGCCGCCAATAAGGCGGCCAGACCGGCTCGCGCGCGGGGACTGTGTGCCACCTCAGCCGGCCTCGAACAGCCTGCCGCTGCTCTTCGGCGGCGCCACGCCCAGATGCCGATACGCGGCCAGCGTCGCCACCCGGCCGCGCGGCGTGCGCTGCAGGAAGCCCTGCTGGATGAGGAAGGGCTCGATCACGTCTTCGATCGTGTCACGCTCCTCTCCGATCGCGGCGGCGACGTTGTCGAGGCCGACCGGGCCGCCGTCGAAGCGGTGGATCACGGCTTCGAGCAGCTTTCGGTCCATGACGTCGAGGCCGTGCAGGTCGACGTCGAGCATGGCCAGGGCCTTGTCGGCGAGCGGCCGGGTGATGCGGCCGTCGCCTTTCATGTCGGCGTAGTCGCGCACGCGACGCAGCAGGCGATTGGCGATCCGCGGCGTGCCGCGCGAGCGGCGCGCGATCTCGAAGCCGCCCTCGCTGTCGAGCGGCACCTTGAGCAACCCGGCCGAG
>JAYTYH010000221.1:0-9427 GCA_043742485.1 Rhizobacter sp. | reverse complement strand
CATCGGCCCCGACAAGAAGATCAAGCTGATGCTGACCTACCCGATGACGACCGGCCGCAACTTCGACGAGATCCTGCGCGTGCTCGACTCGATGCAGCTCACGGCCAAGCACAAGGTGGCGACACCGGTGAACTGGAAGCACGGCGACGACGTGATCATCGTGCCCAGCGTCTCCGACGACGAAGCCAGAGTCAAGTACCCCGAAGGCTTCAAGACCATCAAGCCCTACCTGCGCACCGTCAAGCAGCCGGGCTGACCGGCCGTCGGGGTCGGTTCAGGTCGCAGTCGACATGACGTAGCGGTTGCGACCGCTGCGCTTGGCCTCGTACAGCGCCTCGTCGGCGCGGCGCAGCAGGTCGGCGGGCTCGCGATCGCCGGTCAACAGGAGTGCCACGCCGATGCTCACCGAGATCGCGATCGACGTGCCTTCGTAAAGGGCCGGCGGGTGCAGCGCGGCCACGACCTTCTCGGCCAGCGCGCGCGCCTCCTCGTGCGACTCGAGACCTTCCAGCATCAGCGTGAACTCGTCGCCCGCGAGGCGCGCCACCGTGTCGGTCGCACGCACCGCGCCGCGCAGGCGCTGGGCGACGACACGCAGCACGTGGTCGCCAGCGGCGTGGCCGTGGCCGTCGTTGACGGCCTTGAAATGGTCGACGTCGACGAAGAACACCGCCAGTGCCAGGCCGCTGCGCTTCGCACGCGCCATCGCCTCGATGATGCGGTCGCTGAACAGCGCCCGGTTCGGCAGGCCGGTGAGCAGGTCGATCTCGGCGCGATGGCGCAGTGCGTCTTCGGCCTCCTTGCGGGCCGTGATGTCGATGTCGGTGCCGACCAGGCGCAGCGCCCGGCCGCTGGCATCCCGCTCGACGACGCGGCCGAGACTGCGCAGCCAGATCCATTCGCCGGCGAGCGTGCGCACGCGGAATTCGGCTTCGTAGGTCGCGGTCTCGCCACCGATGGCGGCGCGACCGTGCCGCATGAGTTCGTCGAGATCGTCCGGATGCACGAAAGCGCGCATCTCCTCGGGCGTCGCGTCGTGCTCCACGGCCGGTCCGCCGCGCATCTCGGAGGCCTTGGCGCTGTAGTGCATTCGACCGGCCGCGATGTCCCAGTCGAACATCGCCTGCTCCGATCCCTCGAGCGCGAGGTTGAGGCGTTCCTCACTTCGCTGCAGCGAAGCAATGCGCTCCTGCAGGGCCTGCGCCATGCGGTTGAGGACCATCGCGAGGCCGCCGATCTCGCTGCCGGTTCGGACCTGGCTGCGATGCGCGAGGTGGCCTTCTCCGATCAGTTCGGCATCGGCGCTCAGCTCGCGCAGCGGCCGGGCGATGCGGCCGGCGACCTGGGCTGCGATCAACAGGCCGGCGGCGAGCATCGCGAGGCCGAGGACGATGCTTTCGCGGGTGCGGGCTCGGGCCGGCTCGAGCGCAGCGTCGAGCGGGATGCCGATGTAGACCAACCAGGGCACGACGCGGGTGTGGGCGAAACCGAAGATGCGTGCGACCTGGTCCTCGCCCGTCACTTCCGCGCTGCCGCGGCGTTCGACCATGCGCCGGGCGATCGTCGCGCGGTCGAGCGGGGCGGGCTGGCCGATCCAGCGTTCGGGGTCGAGAGAGCGGCTCAGGAAGAGTCCGTCGCTGTCGATGATCGAGACGACCGCGTCCTGCGGCAGATACTCGGTCGGGCTCATGAGACGTGGAAGCGTACTGAGGTTGGTGGTGGCGGACATGACGGCCACGACGCGGTCGTTGCGCTTGATGGGCAGCGCGAACACCGCCGTCCAGTCGTCGCTCTTGCGCAGGCGCAACGGCGCTTCGGCCGTGACGCCCTGGCTGTTCAGGGCGGAGAGGAAGAAGTTGCTTTCCCCGGCATGGGGTCGCTTGCCCGGAGGCAGGGGCTCGGAGCTGCCGATGTTCATCCCGTCGAGATTCCATACCTGGACGGCGAGCATGTTGGCGGGCATGTGCGCCACCATCGAGCGCAGGATGGCATCGTTGCTCGCGGTGGCCGTGGCATCGATGCCGAGGGCGCCCCCGAGCCCGTTCATTAACTGGGTGATGTCACCGATGTGGTCGTCGAGTCGAGACGCCGCTACCGCGGCCACCAGCCGAATCCGCTCCACGACGCTGTCGCGATCTCGCTTGGCCTGCTGCAGCGTGCTGTAGGCCACGAAGAGCACGAAGAGCGAGCCCAGCGCGAACGTGACGAGCAACATCCGCGAACGGATGCCGAAGCGGAACGGGGCCGGGTGGCCCTTCAGCGGTTCAGCCATGCGAAGAACTCGCCGTACCAGAGGCGTGAATTGCGCGGCTTCAGGATCCAGTGGTTCTCGTCAGGGAACCAGAGCAGGCGGGCGTCGACCCCGCGTGCCTTCAGCGTGTTGTAGTAGGCCAGGCCCTGCTGGTCGGGCACCCGGTAGTCGAGGGCGCCGTGGATCACGAGCGTGGGCGTGGCGAAGCGGGCGGCGAAGGTGTCGGGGCTTTGCGACTGCACCTTGGCCGGGTCGTCCCAGTGCCAGGCACCGAGCTCGCGGCCGAACCACGTGTAGGCGTCGCCGCTGAACATGGCGCGCCAGTCGTAGCAGCCGGCGTGGCACACGAAAGCGCGGTATCGGCCCGCCGGCACGTGGCCGTTCATCCAGGCCACCATGTAGCCGCCGTAGCTGCCGCCTGTGGCGAAGACGCGGCTGCGGTCGCACCACGGTTGCCTGCGCAACCAGTCGGTGGCGGCCTCGACGTCCTGCAGCTCGAGTTCGCCCCAGCGGTGCGTGATGCTGTCGAGGAAGGCGTTGCCGAAGCCGCTCGAGCCGTGATAGTTGACGCAGGCGACAACAGTGCCCTGGGCCGCGAACAGCTGGTTGTTCCAGCGGTAGTGGAAGGTGTCGCCCGAGCTGGAATGCGGGCCGCCGTGGATGCTGTGCATCACCGGGTACTTCTTGCGGGCGTCGAAGCCGGCCGGGTACACGACCCACATCTGCACCGGCTCGCCGAGCGCGCCTTTGACCTCGCGGCTCTCATGGTGGCCGAAGCCGAAGCCGGCGAGCAGCTCGTCGTTGAAGCTCTCGACGCGCACGGCCGCGGCGCCGCCCTGCTGAACATGGACACGGGCCGGGTGCTGCATGGCATCGGCGACGCTGGCGACGGTGTCGCCGGCGACGTCGAAGGCGTGGACCCAGCCGCCCTCGACGACGAGCGCGGCGGTGCGGCTCTCGACGGCGTAGCGATAGAGGTGGCATCGGCCCCGGTCTTCGGCCGTGAACCAGAGCGCGGCGCCGTCGCGCGACCAGACCAGCGGCGCCGTGACGGCGTGGTCCCAGGTGTCGCTCAGCACCCGCCACTTGCCGCCGCGCTGCACCTTGGCGAGCTGCGGCGGCGCCGTATGGCGGCGGCCGAGATGACTGGCGATGAAGGCGACGCGACCGCCGTCGGGGCTGTAGCGCGGCGAGTCGAGGTCCCAGCCGGAGTCGATCGCCAGCGTCGCGATCTTGCCGCTGCGCACGTTGACTTCGGCGATGGCCTTGCAGTTGTCGATGCGCTTGTCGGCGGCCGGGTCGAAAGCGAAGGCGATGTGACGGCCGTCGGCGGCAACGTCGAAGGCGTTGGCGTCGGGGTCGGACCGGGTCAGCTCGTAGCCAGTGCCTTCGAAGAGGTCGGTGACGCGGCCGCTGGCGACGTCGAGCACGTGCAGATGGGCGGCGCGCTCCATCGGCAGGTTGCGGTCCCAGTAGCGATAGAAGGCTTCGCTGGTGGCGTAGCCGCTCTCCTTGCGCTCCTTCCAGGCCTTTTGCTTCTTCGCCTGTGCCTTGGTGCCGCGGGCGTCGGGCCAGACCCAGGCCACGAAGGCGATGCGCTTGCCGTCGGCGAACCACTTGAAGGCCTCGATGCCGGGCGCGAAGTCGCTGACGCGCCGGGCCTCGCCACCGTCGGGCGCGATCACGTAGAGCTGCGGCGTCTCGTCTTTCCTGCCTTCCTGCTCGCGCTTGGCGACGAAGGCGATCGCGTCGCCCGCCGGCGACCAGGCCGGCCGGCCATCCTTGTCGCCGCAGGTCGTGAGGCGGCGCGGCTCGCCACCGAACGACGACAGCAGATAGAGGCTGGTCGCCGAGGTGTTGGCGTCCATCGAGAAGGTGCTCACGGCGCAGACGGCCTGGGCGCCGTCGGGCGACAGCGACAGGCTGCCGACGCGCTCGATCTGCCAGAGAGCCTCGACGTCGAAGCTCTTCATTCGCGTGGCCATCAGCGTGCCCTGGCCAGCCGCGAGCGCAGTTCGGCCTTCGCTTCGGGCCACTCGCCGGCCGTCATGCTGTACATCACCGTGTCGCGGATGCTGCCGTCGCGGCGCAGCGAGTGATGGCGAAGGACACCGTCGCGGCGCGCGCCCAGCCGCTCGATGGCGCGCTGGCTGGCGAAGTTGAAGTTGTCGGTGCGCCAGCCGACCAGCCGGGCGCCCAGCGTCTCGAAGGCATGGCCCATGAGCAGCAGCTTGGCGGCGGCGTTGACGTGCGTGCGCTGCCAGCGCAGGGCGTACCAGGTGTAGCCGATCTCCACGCGCTCGACGGTCGGAACGATGTCGTGATAACTCGAGGTGCCGGCGAGCTCGCCGCTGGCCACGTCGATCACCGCGAAGGCCAGGCGGTGGCCTTCGGCCCGGCCTTGCAATGCCCGCTCGATGTAGCCCTGCGTGTCGCCCGGCTCGGGCACGCTGGTGACGCGGATGTTCCAGAGCTCGCCGTCGGCCGCCGCCCCCTGCAGGCCGGCGAGATGGCCGAGCCCGAGCGGTTCGAGGCGGACCCGGCCGTCCTCGAGAGTGACCGGCGCGACGGCCTGCATCAGCGGTTGTGACGCTGCATGAAGACGAGCTTTTCGAACAGCGACACGTCCTGCTCGTTCTTCAGCAGCGCGCCCACCAGCGGCGGCACGGCGACCTTGTCGTCCTTGCTCTGCAGCGCCTCGAGCGGGATGTCTTCGGCGACCAGCAGCTTGAGCCAGTCGAGCAGTTCGCTGGTGCTCGGCTTCTTCTTCAGGCCGGGCAGGTTGCGAACGTCGTAGAAGCTCTTCAGCGCCGCCCCGAGCAGCTCCTTCTTGAGCCTCGGGAAGTGGACGTCGACGATCCGCGTCATGGTGTCGGCGTCGGGGAACTTGATGTAGTGGAAGAAGCAGCGGCGCAGGAAGGCGTCGGGCAACTCCTTCTCGTTGTTGGAGGTGATGAACACGAGCGGCCGGTGCACCGCCTTGACGAGCTCGCGCGTCTCGTAGACGTAGAACTCCATGCGGTCGATCTCGCGCAGCAGGTCGTTCGGAAACTCGATGTCGGCCTTGTCGATCTCGTCGATCAGCAGCACCACCGGCTCGGGCGCCGTGAAGGCCTGCCAGAGCACGCCCTTGACGATGTAGTTGTGGATGTTCTTGACGCGCTCGCCGGAGTCACTGCCCGCCACGCCGGCGAGCTGGCTGTCGCGCAGGCGGCTGACGGCGTCGTACTCGTACAGTCCTTGCTGCGCCTTGGTGGTCGACTTGATGTGCCACTGCATCAGCGGCATGCCGAGCGCGGTGGCGACTTCTTCGGCCAGCATCGTCTTGCCGGTGCCCGGTTCGCCCTTGACGAGCAGCGGCCGCTTCAGCGTCGCGGCGGCGTTGACGGCGAGCATCAGGTCGGGCGTGGCAACGTAGTTTTCAGAGCCTTTGAACTTCATGGATCGGGTGCAGGGAAGGGGTCGATTCAGTATAAGGGGCACCCCTATAATTCGCGGCTTGCACTCGGCACCCGGCCACCCGCTTCCGCACCATGAAAAAGCCGTTCCTCTCGTTGTCGTTTCTGAGCGCGGCCTGCCTGCTTTGGGTCAGCGCCGGCGCTGCCGCCCAGGCGCCGCCCAAGGGCGATGCCGCCGGTGGCGAGAGGAAGGCGGCCATGTGCATCGGCTGCCACAACATTCCGGGTTACCAGGCCAGCTTTCACGAGGTCTACAAGGTCCCGAAGATCGCCGGCCAGAACGCCGCCTACATCGTCACGGCGCTGACCGAATACCAGAAGGGCGATCGCCGCCACCCGACCATGCGTGCGGTGGCCACCAGCCTGTCCGAGCAGGACATGGCCGACCTCGCCGCCTACTACGAGAACCTCGGCAAGGGCGAGAGCACGGCCGCAGCCGCAGCCGCTGTCGAGCCGCCTGCCAACGTGGCCAAACTGCTGGCGCAATCGAACTGCGCGTCGTGCCACGGCGCCAACTTCGCGGCGCCGATCGCCGCCAGCTATCCCAAGCTCGCCGGCCAGCACGCCGACTATCTCTACGTCGCGCTCAAGGCCTACCAGACCGACAACAATCGTCTGGTCGGGCGCAACAACCAGATCATGAAGGGCATGGCCAAGCCCTACACGCACGCTGACCTCAAGGTGATCGCGGCTTACCTTTCTTCGTTGCCGAGCGACCTCAAGACCGTCGCCCAATCCCGCTTCCGTTGAGATGACGCGCCTGCTGTCGGTGGCCCTCGCGGCCACGTTGGCGGCAGCAGCGGGCCAGGCCGGGGCGCAGATCTTGCGCTGGGCCAGCCAGGGCGATCCGCAGACGATGGACCCGCACTCGCAGAACGAGTCGGGCACCAACATGATGAACGGCCAGGTCTACGAGCGGCTCACCAACCGCGACCCCGACCTGAAAATCGTGGCCGGCCTGGCCACCGCGTGGCAGCAGGTCTCACCTCTGGTCTGGCGCTTCACGCTGCGCGAGAACGTCAAGTTCCACGACGGTTCGACAATGACCGCCGACGACGTCGTGTTCTCGGTGCTGCGCGGCCAGCAACCGACTTCGCAGATCAACAACTACGCAGCCGGCGTCGGCGTGCCGAAGAAGATCGACGAGCGCACCGTCGAGTTCACGCTCGCCGCCGTCAACCCGATCTTTCTCGAGCACCTCGATTCGCTCTGGATCATGAGCCGGGCCTGGTGTGAGAAAAACAATTCGGTCAGGCCGCTCGACTTCAAGAACAAGGAAGAGACGTACGCGGCCCTGCACGCCAACGGCACCGGCCCGTTCATGCTGACGAGCCGCGCCCCCGGCGTCAAGACGACCTACAAGCGCAATCCGGCGTATTGGGGAAGGGTCGCGGGCAACGTCCAGGAGATCGTCTTCACGCCGATCGCCAACGACGCCACGCGGCTGGCGGCGCTGGTCTCCGGCGAGGTCGACTTCGTGCTCGACCCGGCCCCGCGCGACGTGCCGCGGTTGCGCGCCACGCCCGGCGTCAAGATCGTCGACGGGCCGGAGGACCGGGTCGTCTTCATCGGCTTCGACCTGGGTCGGGACGAGCTGCTGTACAGCAGCGTCAAGGGCAAGAACCCGTTCAAGGACATCCGCGTCAGGAAGGCGCTCTACCAGGCCATCGACATCGCGACCCTGAAGACGCGGCTGATGCAGGGCCAGTCGTTCCCCACCGGCGGCATGACGCCTTCGCCGCTCGGCGCCTACAACGACGTCGAGATCGAGAAGCGCACCGCCTTCGACCTCGCCTCCGCGCGCCGCAACATGACCGATGCCGGCTACCCAGACGGCTTCGAGGTGCAGCTCGACTGCCCCAACAACCGCTACATCAACGACGAGGCGATCTGCATCGCCCTGTCGGGCATGTGGGCGCAGATCAAGGTCCGCATCAAGCTCGTCACGCAGCCGCGCGCGACCTATTTCCCCAAACTCGAGAAGTACGACTTCAGCATGTACATGCTCGGCTGGGGTGGCTCGGTCACCGACGCCGAGACGACGCTGACGCCGGTGATGCGCAACAACGCCGGCGCCAGGGGCGTCGGCTTCTACAACTACGGCCACTCGAGGAACGACAAGCTCGACGCACTTGCGGCGCAATCGAGCACCGAGGCCGATCCGAAGAAGCGCGAGGAGCTCGTCAAGGCGGCTCTGCGCGAGCAAAAGGAGCAGTTCACGACGCTGCCGCTGCATCGCCAGGTGACGCCGTGGGCGGCACGCGCCAACGTGAACGTCGTCCACCGGCCCGACAACTGGCTCGAAGCAAGCTGGGTGACGATCGGCAAGTAGGAGCAAGAGGCATGGGACTCCTTGCAGCGCCCTTCGTATAGGCGGCCGGCGACGAGGTTGCCGCGGCAGATCTGCGCCAGCGTGTCGAGAAGCTCGTGCGCCCGGGCCCGGGCGCCGAGCGATTCGCCACCGGCCGCTGTTGGAACGGGCGCCGAAAGCAGGCCGGCCAGCCGCAACAGCGCCATCGTCCGCGCCGGGTAGTCACCTTCTCGATCGGTCTCGGCGGCGTCGGCACGCAGGGCGTCGACGAGTGCGGCGGCACGCTGGCTGGGATCGAGCATGCGCGGACAGGGCAATTCGCATACCGAAGCGACGACCATGAAGCGGCTTGCCAGCACACTGACCCGCCGACTCGTCTGTGGTGGCCCGGTCGCGGTCCGGGCTGGCGCGGTCGAGCTTCAGCCGATCTCGTGCATCGCCAATTCGAAGCGCTCGGCGATCGCCGCGGCGCCGGCGTGCAAGCCGTCGCGCACGACCCACTGTCCGGCGACCATGACGCTGCGCCAGGCGCCTGAAGGGCTGCTGAAGACGAGCGCGTCGAGGCTGCGATCGAGCGGCAGGCCGAGCAAAGCAGCATCGTCGGCATCGACGACGAGCGCGTCGGCGCGGGCGCCGGCGACGAAGCCCCACGACGGTTGTCCCGCAGTGCTGGCGCTGCGTCCGAGGACGCTCGCGCTGGCTTCGAGTTGCCGCCCGAAAAGCCGCTCGGCCGTCGACGCGAAGCCGAGCTCGGGCGCGGCGGCGACGTTGCGCTTGCGCAGCACGAGGCGCTGGCCGTACTCGAGCAGGCGCAGCTCCTCGCGCCAGTCGCGGGCGGCCTGGCTGTCGGAGCCGATCGTCAGCGGCACGCCAGCGCCGAGCCAGCCGCGCAGGTCGCAAAGGCCGTCGCCGAGGTTGGCTTCGGTGGCGGGGCAGAGCACGACGCCGGCACCGCTCGCGGCCACGGCGTCGATCTCGCTCGCCACGGTGTGCGTCGCGTGGACGAGCTGCCAGCGCGCGTCGAGCAGGCCTGCCCGCGCCAGCCATTCGACCGGCCGGGCGCCGGTCACGCGCTGGCAGTCGTCGACCTCGGCCGTCTGCTCGGCGACGTGGATGTGGATGGCTCCGGCGAAGCCTTCCGCGAGCGACCTCATCTCGTGGATGCTCTCGGCGCTGGCGGCACGCAAGGAGTGGATGGCGAGGCCGGCGTCGACGAGGGGGCGACCTTCGGCGGCGATCCGTGCCGCGGCCTCGAACACGCTCGCAGCCGACGAACGGAAGCGACGCTGGTCCTGGCGCAGCGCCGTCTCGAAGCCGGCGCGCTCGTAGAGAACGGGCAGGATCGTGAGGCCGATGCCGGCGTCGGCGGCGGCGTCGGCGAGTGCCCACGACATCGCGAGCGGGTCG
>JAYTYH010000220.1:0-4964 GCA_043742485.1 Rhizobacter sp. | reverse complement strand
CGTCGCCAGCCACGAGGCGGCGATCCAGATGATCCTCGAGGCGATCGAGAAAGCCGGCTACCAGGCCGGCTCGCAGATCGCCATCGGCCTCGACTGCGCGGCCAGCGAGTTCTACAAGGACGGCGCGTACCGGCTCGAGGGCGAAGGCCTGACGCTGTCGGCCGGCGAATGGATCGACACGCTCGCCGGCTGGGCCGGCAAGTACCCGATCATCTCCATCGAAGACGGCATGGCCGAGGGCGACTGGGACGGCTGGAAGCTGCTCAACGACCGCCTCGGCGCGAAGATCCAGCTTGTCGGCGACGACCTCTTCGTCACCAACACGAAGATCCTGAAGGAAGGCATCCAGAAGAAGGTCGCCAACTCGATCCTGATCAAGATCAACCAGATCGGAACGCTGACCGAGACCTTCGCCGCCATCGAGATGGCCAAGCGCGCGGGCTGGACCTCGGTGGTCAGCCACCGCTCGGGCGAGACCGAAGACACGACCATCGCCGACATCGTCGTCGGCACCAACGCCGGCCAGATCAAGACCGGCTCGCTGAGCCGCTCCGATCGCGTCGCCAAGTACAACCAGCTGCTGCGCATCGAGGAAGACCTGGGCGACGTCGCCGCCTATCCGGGCCGCTCGGCCTTCAACCAGCTGACCTAGGCGATGCCGCCACGCTCGCTTCGCTCACTGCCCCCCGAGGGGGCGCCAGCGCCCTTGGGACGACCCGGCGGACGCTGACCCATGCGCTGGATCACGCTCGCGCTCGCTGCGCTGCTGCTGGCGGTTCACGCCGAGCTGTGGTTCGGCAAGGGCGGCGTGCCGCGGATGATGGAGCTGCAGGGCAAGCTGGCGCTGCAGAAGGTGACCAACGATTCGGCTCGCCACCGCAACGAGCAGCTCACGGCCGAGGTCAACGACCTCAAGGAAGGGCTGGAGATGGTCGAGGAGAAGGCCCGCTTCGAGCTCGGCATGATCAAGCCCGACGAGATCTACGTCCAGCTTTCGCCCGCCCGGCATTGAACGCGCTTCTCGACGCCGCGGCGCCGCTCTTCGCAGCGGCGTTTTCTTTCGCAGGTTCGCCCGTCACCTGGCTGGAGATCGCAGCTTTCATCCTGGCTGTCGCGATGGTGGTCTTCAACATCCGCGTCAACGTGCTCGGCTGGCCGCTCGCCATCGCCAGCTCGCTGCTTTACTTCCTGCTGTTCTGGAAGAGCCGCCTCTACGGTGACGCCAGCCTGCAGATCTTCTTCGCCGCCGTCGCCGGCTGGGGCTGGTGGCAATGGCTGCGCGGCACCGACGACGCAGGCGCCGCATTGCGTGTGCGTTCGCTCGGGCCCACCGGCCGCTGGATCTCGCTGGTGTCGGTGGCCGTCGCCTGGCCGGCGACAGCGCTTTTCCTGCAGCGCTTCACCGACACCGACGTGCCGTGGTGGGACGCCTTCCCCACCGCCGCCAGCGTCCTCGGGCAGTGGCTGCTCGGCCGAAAGTACGTGGAGAACTGGCCGGTCTGGATCGTTGTCAACGTCGTCGGCGTCGCCCTTTTCGCCTACAAGGGCCTGTGGCTGACGGTCGTGCTGTATGCGGTGTTCGTGGCGATGTCGTTCGTGGGCTGGTCGGCCTGGCGAAGGCTGTTGCCCAGCCAACCAAAGCCGGCGTGACGGCGCCGGCCCTCGTCGTCGCGCTGCTTGGCGCCGAAAGCACCGGCAAGACGACGCTCGCCGAAACGCTCGGCGCGGCGCTCGCGGCACGCGGTGAGCGCGTCGTTGTCGTCGCCGAGGCCTTGCGCGAGTTCTGCACCCTGCACGCACGCACGCCGCGGCGCGACGAGCAGGCGGGCATCGCCGCGGAGCAGACGCGACGCATCGCCGCGGCCGCGGCGGTGGCCGACGTGGTCGTCGCCGACACCACAGCGCTGATGGTCGCCGTCTACAGCGACTTCGTCTTCGCCGACAGCGCCCTCTACGCCGAGGCCGAGGAGGCGCAACGCAGATGCCAGCTCACGCTCGTCGCCGCGCTCGACGTGCCGTGGCATGCCGACGGCTTGCAGCGCGACGGCGCCCATGTGCGCGCGCCCGTCGAGGCGCTCGTGCGCGCGTCGCTAGCTCGCGCCGGCATCGCCGCCGTCACCGTCGGCGGCCTCGGCGAGGAGCGCCTGGTCAACGCCTTGCGCGCCGTCGATGCCTGCCGGTCGCAATCGCCAAGACCGCGTTGACGCGCCGTGGCGTGTCAGGCGGCGCTGCCGAGGCGCATGACGACGACGATGAATACGCCGATGACGAGGTTCAGCATCACCTCGCGGCGGATCGCTTCAAGTGCTGCCGCTCCGTCGGGCCAACGCTGCAACGCGACGGCACGGCCGAGACGAGGCAAAAGGGCGAGGCGGACGTGCGCGAACACGGCCGCCATCACGAAGAAGAGCACGACCATCGCGTACCAGTCGAGCGGCATGTTGAAGGCCAGGCCGGTGCGAACCGCGGCGGCACGTGCGATGGCGATCATCGCCGCGCCACTGACGAGAACCACCGCGGCGGCGATCGTGACGGCGCCGAAGAAGCGCCGCAGCGTCGCATGCATCAACGTCACGCGTGCCGCCGGTTCCAGCACTGCGGTGGCAGGGCGCAAACAGGCGAGCACGAAGAACATGCCGCCGACCCAGACGACGATGGACAAGAGATGAGCGGCCTTCAGGCAGGCATACAACACGGCATCGCTCCTCAGCGCGTCAGAGTGCACGTATTGTCGGCGCCGCGACGGCCGGCGAAATTGCGATCGGTCTCAAACCGAGGTATCGTCGTTCGATCCACATAGAGGGCGCGGGAGGCCGACCGAATGACCAAGCTGTGCTCGGTCTGCAGTACCGAAAACAAGGACGAGGCACAGTTCTGCCGCGCCTGCGGCACTGTCTTTCCACCGGCTGCTCCGGCGCCCGCAGCTTTCGACGAACAAGGCGCGCTCGAAGCCGGCATCACCTGCGACGATTGCGGCTTCCAGAACAAGCCCGGTGTCCGCTACTGCGCCAATTGCGGTGTCAGCCTGCTCGGCACCGTCATCGTGCCGCGCTCGCGCAACACGGTGCCCGGCGCACTCGATCCCTACGCCGGCCTCAGCCCGCCGCCCATTTCGTATCCGTCGTTCGCGCCCGTGGCGCCCTATCCGCCCGCGCCTCCGGCGAGCACGCCTCCGGGGTATCCGCCGGCCTATCCGCCCAGCTACGACGATCCGCTCGCTGGCCCGGATATTCCCGACCCCGAAGCGGCCATCGCCATCCGCCAGCAGGAGGCCGAGTACGCGCCGGCCGCCGTGGCGGCGCCCGAACTCGCGGCCGCCGCTGCCGAGCCCAATCGCACGCCCCTGTTGATCGGCGGCCTGGTGCTCGTGCTGGCCGCGGCCGGCGCCGGCGCATGGTGGTTCATGAGCGGCTCGGGCCGCGGTCAGTCGGCGCCCGCGGTGGCCGCGTCGGCGCCCGAGCTGGCACCGCCCGCGGTGCTCGCTTCGGCACCCGCGCCGATCCCGATCGAGGCTGCTCCGGTGGCGGCCACGGTCGATGCGGCGGCGGCTTCGGCACCGAGCGGCATCGTGCCGCCCGAGATCGCTGTCGCCTCGTCGGCACCTTTCTCGTTGTTCCCGCCAGCTGCCGTGTCGCCATCGGCCCCCGACCCGGCCGATGTCGAAGCCAAGCGCATCGCTGCCGAGAAGCGCCGCGAAAAGGCCGCCAAGGACAAGGCCGACCGCGAGGCCAAAGCCAAGGCTTTGGCCGACCAGCAGCAAGCGACGACGCGTGCCGAGCAAGAGGCAGCAGCCAAGCGACGTGCCGACGACGCACAGCGTGTTCGTCCGCCGACGGCGGCGGTACCGACAGCACCTGTGCAGGCACCAGCGCAAGCGCGCGGCGTGAGCGAAATTTGCGCCGGTCGCGGCACCATCGCCGAGGCGGTCTGCCAGTCGCGTGAATGCGGCTCGTCCGAGCACTTCAACGAGGCGGTCTGTCGGCAGATCCGCGAGGCTGACGAGCGCCGTCGCAACTACACCAATTGACGCGAACCGACACGAACCGATCGCTCGCGACGGGACGCCATGCTGACTGATCCGCCGACTTCTACTCCGCCCGCCGGGCTCTCGGCAAACGCCTTCTCGAGCCTGTTCCAGGCGGTGCAAGGCCTGCGCGACCGGCGCGCTGTCGTCGCCCTGCTCGGCTGCATGGTCGCTGGCGTGCTGGTCGCGGCCCTGCTGATGGCCATGGCCGGCACGCTCGGCAGGCTGGCGGTCTTTCTCGGCATGCTGGTCTGGCTGGTCGCCATCGGCACCGGCGTCAACGCGGCCGGCCTGCTTCAGATGGACGCGGCGCGCGGCATCTCGCAACGCAGCGTCGTCGATGCCCTCGTCTACGGCCTGATGTGCATCCCCAAGCTCATCGTCCTGGGCCTGGCCTTTTTCGCCGTTGCGGTGGCGGTCTTCATCGCCATCGCGCTGGTCATGCTGATCTGCAAGCTGCCGTTCCTGGGGCCACTGCTGTTCGTCGTCGCCTTCCCGGTCTCGGTGGTCGTGGCCGGCATCACGGTCGTCGGCATCTTCCTGTGCCTGGTGTTGTCACTGCCTGCAATCTGGCAAGGCGCGTCGATCACGCGCGCCCTCGCGCAGACGCTCGCCATCGTCAGGAGCCGTCTTGTCGAGGCAGTGCTCCTGCTGCTCTTCGTCGGCTTCCTGAGCTTCGTCGTGGGCTTCATCGTCTTCGGCGTACTCGGCGCCGGGATGGTGCCGACGCTCGGCATATCGGCGTCGCTCCTCGGCTTTTCCGGCATGGGCGACATGGGCTCGTTGATGGGCATGGCGCAAGGATTTGGCGGCGGCAGCGGCAGCGGCCACGTCGTGGCCGGCGTCATCGGCGGTCTTATCCTGTGGGCAGTGGCAGGGTCGCTGGTCGGGCAGGTCTATCTGCGTGGCCTGTCGCTCGTCTATCTGCGCGTCACCGAAG
>JAYTYH010000219.1:0-4965 GCA_043742485.1 Rhizobacter sp. | reverse complement strand
GAAGAAGTATTCCTGGCGCAGCCGCAGCTCGCGGCCGGCCGGCGTGCTGTCGTTCGGGTACAGCACCCACGAGATGTTCTCGTACTCGTTCTTGGCACTGGCGGCGCGCGCGTAGTCGCCGCTGTTGAAGACGTTGAGGTCGATGTGCAGCGGCGCCACCGCCTTCCAGAGCCGCAGCGTGCTGACCGCTTCGGTGCCGTGGCCGGGCACGACCATGTCGCAGGCCCGCGCCTGGACTTCGCCGTCGGGGTGCCAGAGAGCCGCCACCACGCCTTCGCCATCGGCAGCGTCGGCCTGCTCGACCCAGCCGCCGAAGTGCACCGGGTAGCAGACCGAAGCACGCGGAAATTCCCAGACGGTGCCGTTCTCGAGCCACGGATCGGGGTGCTCGATCTGCACGCCGTTGCGGACCTCCTGCTGGAACATGCCGTACTCGTAGCGGATGCCGTAGCCGAACGACGGCAGGCCGAGCGTGGCCATCGAATCGAGGAAGCACGCCGCCAGGCGACCCAGGCCGCCGTTGCCGAGCGCCGCGTCGGCCTCCTCGGCGGCGACGTCTTCGAGGCGCCGGGCACGGGCCTGCATCGCCGCTGCAGCCGGGCCCTCGAGGTCGAGCGCGGCCAGGGCATTGCCCATCGTGCGGCCGATGAGGAACTCCATCGACATGTAGCAGACCCGGCGCGCACCGGCCTCGCCCTGCGCCGCCTGGGTTCGCACCCAGCGCTTCGACAGCTGATCACGCGCGAGCTGGGAAAGGGCCATCATCAGTTCGACGGGCTCGGCTTCAGCGGGAACGACACCCACGTGGTCGAGCAGTTTGGTGTCGACTTCGAGGGCGAATTCGCCGGCGGTCGGTGGTGCTAGAAGCGAGGAGGTCATTTCATGCAGACGCTGGATGGTGGTTTCGACGACGAGGCAGGATGCACGACATGACGCCCGACGAGCTGGCCCTTCGCCTCGATCTCCCGAAACGCGCCGTGGCGCTGGTGCTGGCGGGTGGCCGCGGCAGCCGCCTGCAGGGCCTGACCGACAGCCGTGCCAAGCCCGCGGTGTACTTTGGTGGCAAGTTTCGCATCATCGATTTCGCGCTGTCGAACTGCCTGAATTCGGGGCTGCGCCGGATCGGCGTGATCACGCAGTACAAGTCGCACAGCCTGCTGCGCCACCTGCAGCACGGCTGGGCATTCCTGAAGAGCGAGATGAACGAGTTCGTCGCCCTGCTGCCGGCGCAGCAACGCATGGACGACGAGAGCTGGTATCGGGGCACGGCCGACGCCGTCTGGCAGAACCACGACATCCTCGCCGCCTACGGCGCCGACTACATCGTCGTGCTCGCCGGCGACCACATCTACAAGATGAACTACGCGCTCATGCTGGCCGACCACGTCGCCAAGGGCCGGCCCTGCACCGTCGGCTGCCTGGCGGTGCCGCGGGCCGAGGCCAGCGCCTTCGGCGTGATGGCGGTCGACGAGAACGGCCTGATCGTCGACTTCGTCGAGAAGCCGGACGACCCGCCGGCGATGCCGGGCGACCCCGACCGCGCCCTCGCCAGCATGGGCATCTACATCTTCGACGCCGACTACCTCTACCGCGAGCTCGAGCGCGACATCGCCGACCCGGACTCGGATCACGACTTCGGCAAGGACATCGTGCCGCGCGCGGTGCGCCAGGGCCAGGCCGCGGCCCACCCGTTCGCCCTCAGCGCCGTCGGCACGCGGCCGGGCGAGGAGCCTTACTGGCGCGACGTCGGCACCATCGACGCCTACTGGGACGCCAACATCGACCTCACCGCCACCGACCCCAAGCTCAACGTCTACGACAAGCGCTGGCCGATCTGGACCTACCAGGCGCAGCTGCCGCCGGCCAAGTTCGTTCACGACCAGCCCGACCGGCGCGGCGTCGCCATCGAGTCGGTGGTCTCCGGCGGCTGCATCGTCTCGGGCAGCGTGCGCCACTCGGTGCTGTTCTCGAGCGTGCGCGTGCACTCGTACTCGAACGTCAGCTGGTCGGTGCTGCTGCCCGGCGTGCAGGTCGGCCGCAACGCCCGACTGACACGCACCGTCATCGACCGCGATTGCGCCATCCCCGACGGCATGGTCATCGGCGAAGACCCGGCGCTCGACGGCGAACGCTTCGCGCGCTCGGCGAACGGCATCACGCTCGTCACGCGGGAGATGCTCGAACGGTTGCAGGGCCGCGACGGATAGCGGCTGCCGGTGCGCACGGCCGATCGGCACGGTTCGCGCTTCATCCGGCGCAGCCCGCAACTCGTCGCAACATGCTGGCCAGGCCCGAGCGTGGTTCCTAAAGTGCGGCCATCCGTTCACTCCGTGAAGCACGCCATGACCATCGCCCAAGACCTCGAACGCCTCGCCGGGCTCCATCGCGGCGGCGCCCTCTCCGACGCCGAATTTGCCAGCGCCAAAGCCCGCGCACTCGGCGCCGCGCCGGGTGACGCCGACGCCGTCTTGCGATGGCTCAACGCGCTGCGCCGCAGCCGCACCGACAGCTGGCTCGGGGGCGTGTGCGGCGGCCTCGCAACCGCCACCGGCCTGCCCGCGTGGCTGTGGCGCCTGATCTTCGTCGCGCTCGCGGTCTGCGGCGGCACGGGCCTGATGGTCTATGCGCTGCTCTGGTTCCTGGTGCCGAGGGAAGACGGTGTGGTCGCCGTCGTCACCGAGGGGGTCCGTTCGAGCTGAACCGCCTCGACATCACTCGTCCAAAGCGTCCGCGTTGATCGCGGCTTCAGCCAGGCGGTGATCTCGAAGCGCGCGCTTCTGCCTTCACGCACGAGCCGGCCGCAAGCGGGCGGCCGCGCCGTGACCGGGCTCTGCGGCTTCAGGCATCGGTCGCCGCACGACTCGAGGGCGGCGACCCTGTCCGTTCGCACGCTACGGCGTCGCCGCGAAGGCCTTCTTCATCTGCAAACCGGCCAGTGCCTGCGCCTCGCGCGCCTTGGCGACGACGGCGGCCGTGCCGAAGAACTCGTGCGTCACGCCGCGGTAGACCTTGCGCTCGACGCTGACACCGGCGCTCGACAGCGCCGCGGCAAGCATCTCGCCATCGCTGCGCAGGGGATCGATCTCGGCGTTGATGATCAGCGTCGGCGGCAGGCCCTTGAGGTCGGCGTGGACGATATCGAGGCGCAGATCCATCTTGTCTTCCGGCCGCGCCAGGAGCTTGTCGACGAACCAGCCGATCATGGCCTTGTTGAGTGGCTTGGCCGTGGCCGAGTCGACGTACGACGGCGTGTTCGTGTCGCCCGTCTGGCCGACCGGATACACCGCGAGGATGGCCGACGGCTCGGGCAGGCCGGCATCGCGGGCAGCGACGGCGGTGGCGACGGCAAGGTTGCCGCCGGCGCTCTCACCGGCGAGCGCGAACTTCTGCGCGCCGTTGAGGCTGCCCGCGTTGGCGGTCACCCATCGATAGGCCGCAAGCGAGTCGTTCCACGCGGCCGGAAATTTCGCTTCCGGGGCGCGCCGATAGTCGACCGAGACGACGATCGCGTTGGCCGCCTGCGACAGGCCGCGGGCGCCGCCGTCGTAGACGTCCTTGTCGGCGATGACCCAGCCGCCACCGTGGAAGTAGACGATGACCGGGAACGGCCCCGCCGTCTTCGGCGTGTAGATGCGCACCGGCAGCGGACCGGCAGCGCCGGGGATTTCCCCATCGGCGCTGGTGACGCCCGGAACCAGCACCGCCGGGTCGGTGCTCTTGCCCAGCTTGGTCAGGACCGCCTTCACCGCGTCGGTCACGGTCGGCTGCATCCGTGCCTCGGCAACCGACAGCGTCTCGATCGGCTTGCCGCCGAGCGAGGCCAGCGAGTCGAGCACCATCTGCATGTCGCCATCGGCGGTGTACATCGTGCCGGTCTTGGCCATCGCGTTCGGGTCGCTCGAGGCGCAGCCGAACAGGAAGGCCGCGGTGCCGAGGCCGATGGCAAAGGTGGCCGTGCGGCGGCGGATGGACGGTGGGGTGGAGCTGTGGGTCATTGGAGGGCGAAGAGTTGAGCCTGCCCCACGGCAAGCGCTATTCCCGCCCTCGACCCGCTAGCCGATCGCCTTGGCGTTTTTCAGTTCGGTCTTGCGGGCGCCGTCGTTGGTCGCCTTGACGGCCTTCGCCAGCGATACCGCCAGGCGCTGATCGACCGTGCCCAGCACTTGATCCAGCTTGGCGAGGCTGCTCTCCACGGCCTTGACGAAGGCCGGATGGCTGCCCGCGCACTGCGCCGTCACCGACTGCTTCAGCGCCGCGATCCGCTCGCCGGCCCGGCCCTGCGTCGCCAGCCAGGCCTGGCCAACCTCGGCGAGCTTGCCGGTCCTGGCGGCGGGCGCGGGTTGCACGCTTCGCGCCGGAGGCGGTGTCAGCTTGAGCTTTTCCAGCAGACCCATCGCTCGATCCTCCGTTTTAGAACGCGATCTTCACAGCAAACATTCCGGCCGGCGGCGCCGCCTTGCCGCCGCCAGGCCAGTCGCCCGCGATGCTGAATCCGAAGCTGGCGGCGATCGCCGATTTACCGCGCAGCGTCTTCGCCTTGCTCGCCGAGGCCTTGATCGGCGCCATCACTTCCTGCAGCTTCGCGTTGAGCGCCGTGGCGTCGTCGATGCTGCGGATGGCCTCGAGCTCGGCGGCGAGCTTCAGGTCCTTGGTCTTGTGGACGAGCGCGATCTTGCCGCTGAGCTCGTCGGCCTTGGCCTTGAGCTCCGCCGCGAGCTGGGTCTTGCCTTCACTGCGCATGACCTCGATGGCGACCTTCGTTTCCTTGAGCGACTTCTCGAAATCGGCGGTGACGACGACACCGCTCTTGACCGCCGTGAGCTCGAGCCTGGCGGCGATCTTGTCGGCCGCGGCCGTCACTTCGAGCGCGGCCTTGACGGTCGGATCGGCGTAGTAGGCCTTCAGCCTGGCCTGCATGGACTTGAGGTCGAACTCCGCATCGGCGCCGGCCTTGGCGCTTTCCTT
>JAYTYH010000218.1:0-3559 GCA_043742485.1 Rhizobacter sp. | reverse complement strand
ATACGCGAGTACTTGCCGGCCGAGTCGAGGAACACCATGATCAGATGGCGCCCGGCCAGCTTGGCCTGCATCACCAGGCAGCGACCCGCCTCGGAGATGTAGCCCGTCTTCTGCAGGCCGATGTCCCAGTCGGGACTCCTGACGAGGCCGTTGGTATTGCGGAACTGAACCGGCCGGTTGCCGACCTCGACCATGTATTCGGGCGACGTCGACAGCTCGCGAATGATCGGAACCTCATGCGCGGCCTTGACCAGCGTGGCGAGGTCGCGGGCGCTCGACTGGTTGCGACTCGACAAGCCCGTGGGCTCGACGTAGCGCGTGTCGAGCATGCCGAGGGCGAGCGCCTTCTCGTTCATGTGCGCGACGAACAGCGGCAGGCCGCCGGGATAGGTGCGGCCGAGCGCATGAGCCGCGCGGTTCTCCGACGACATCAGCGCCAGGTGCAGCATGTCTTCCCGTGACAGAGTCGTCCCGACCTTCAGGCGGGACCGGCTGTTTTTCTCGGTGTCGATGTCGTCTTCGGTGATCGTGATCGGCTCGGTCATGGGCAGCCGCGCTTCGGTGACGACCACGGCCGTCATGAGCTTCGTGAGAGAGGCGATCGGCAGCACGGCCTGCGAGTTCTTGCTGAACAGGACCTCGTTGGTGTCCTGGTCGAGCACCAGTGCCACACCCGATTTCAGCTCGAGAAGATCGGCGGACTCATGCAACCCGATCAACTGCCCGTACGAAGGCCGTGCGGGCTCAATGTGCACCAGCGAGGCGACGTGGCGCACGCTGCCGTGGCGCGGTGTGCTCACGACCAGAGCCTGGCGGGTTCTCGACCTGGCCACGGCCCGTGTCACGGCGGGCGATACCTTGCCCGTGGCGGAGGCGTGTCTCTTTTTAAGCGCTTGGTTCACGGCCTGCGGCGCGGCGACGGCGGCAGTGGCGAAGAGGAGCACGAAAGCGGCGGATAAGAGCTTGCGGAAGGTTGGCAAGGAGGCGTCCTCGGTGAGCAGCGGCGCGAGTCTAATAGACCGGGAAAAAGCGCGCAAGATCACAACCTTAAGCGCCGTATCTCAAGTGAGACTACAAGCACGGAAAGCGCCGTGCTTGCCGCTGCTTACACCTCAACCCTGAGCGGCAACCCGCTCCGTCTTGCTGTGAAGCTTGTTCAACGCCGCGAGATACGCTTTCGCCGACGCCACGACGATGTCGGGATCGGCCCCGACGCCGTTGACGACGCGGCCGCCGTGTTGCAGCCGCACCGTCACTTCACCCTGGGACTCTGTGCTGCCCGACGTGATGGCATTGACGGAATAGAGCAGCATTTCGGCGCCACTTCCGACCTTCGATTCGATCGCCTTCAAGCTGGCGTCGACCGGGCCATTGCCATCGCTCGAAACCGTGTGCTGGACCACGCCCGCGGCGAACGACACCGTCGCCTGCGGCCGCGCGCCCATTTCCGAATGCTGCGAGAGCGCGACCAGGCGGAAGTGCTCGTTCTCCGAAGTCACGGCTTCGTCCATCACGAGGGCGAGGATGTCCTCGTCGAAGATGTCGCTCTTGCGGTCGGCGAGCTCCTTGAAGCGGACGAAGGCGGCGTTGACGTCGGCCTCCGACTGCATCTCGATGCCGAGATCGCCGAGCCGCTGCTTGAAGGCGTTGCGGCCGGAGAGCTTGCCGAGCACGATCTTGTTGGTCGCCCAACCGACATCCTCCGCCCGCATGATCTCGTAGGTGTCGCGCGCCTTCAGCACGCCGTCCTGGTGGATGCCGGAAGCGTGCGCGAATGCGTTGGCGCCGACCACGGCCTTGTTCGGCTGGACGACGAAGCCGGTCGTCTGCGACACCAGCCTCGAGGCCGAGACGATCTGCGAGACGTCGACGCCCATCGATAGATCGAAGTAGTCCTTGCGGGTCCTCACCGCCATCACCACTTCTTCGAGGGCGCAATTGCCGGCGCGCTCACCGAGGCCGTTGATCGTGCACTCAATCTGGCGAGCGCCGCCGATCTTCACCCCGGCGAGCGAATTCGCGACGGCCATGCCGAGGTCGTTGTGGCAGTGCACGGACCAGACCGCCTTGTCGGCGTTCGGGATCTTCCTTCGCAGGTCGAGCAGGAACTCGCCGTAGAGCTCGGGAATCGCATATCCGACCGTGTCTGGGATGTTGATCGTGCGAGCACCTTCGGCGATCACCGCCTCGAGAACGCGGTAGAGGAACTCGGGGTCGGAGCGATAGCCGTCTTCCGGCGAGAACTCGACGTCGTCGGTGAGGTTTCGTGCAAAGCGTACCGAGAGCCTGGCCTGCTCGAAGACCTGCTCGCGCGTCATGCGGAGCTTCTTCTCCATGTGCAGGTCGCTGGTGGCGAGAAAGATGTGGATGCGGGTCGATTCGCCGCCCTTCAGCGCCTCGGCGGCGCGCGAGATGTCGCGGTCGTTGGCGCGCGCCAGCGAGCACACCGTCGCGCCCTTGATGGCCTGGGCAATGGCACGCACGGCTTCGAAATCGCCGTTCGACGACGCAGCGAAGCCAGCCTCGATCACGTCGACCTTGAGCCGCTCGAGCTGGCGCGCGATGCGCAGCTTCTCGTCTTTGGTCATCGAGGCGCCGGGCGATTGCTCGCCGTCGCGCAGCGTGGTGTCGAAGATGAACAGGCGGTCGGTCACGGTCATTTCTCCCCTAGAAAGCAAAACGGCCCGCTGCGTTTGCAGGCGGGCCGGTCGGACGAAACGTTTGAGGCGAAGTCGTTCAGCGAGCCCTGAAGGGTCGAAGAAGAAGAAGAAGCTGGAGGGCCGGAAGAATTCGCGTCATTACAGTGTCAATATACCTTACGCCAGATCAACGGTGCAAGCCTCGTTCGTCGGGCTCGTCGGTCGACGTTGCGATCACGCTGACCGGTTTGCCCTTCGCGCGTTTCCACACGTAGACGCAATAGCCCGAGATGCCGTATGCGGCGAACAGGCCGAACAGCGCGGCCGGCACGTGGATGTTGATGACGGCGATGCCGAGCGCGATCAGCACGATCACGACGAAGGGCACCGAGCGTTTGATGCTCAGGTCCTTGAAGCTGTAGAACGGCACGTTGGTCACCATCGTCAGGCCGGCATAGAGCGTCATGGCGAAAGTCAGCCAGGCCAGCCACGGGCCCTCTTCCATCGGCGTGAAGCCCTGGTTGTCCATGAGCCAGATGAAGCCCATCACCAGCGCGGCCGCGGCCGGGCTCGGCAGGCTCTGGAAGAATCGCTTGTCGACGATGCCGACGTTGGTGTTGAAGCGCGCCAGCCGGAGCGCGGTGCACGAGCAATACACGAAGGCCGCTATCCAGCCCGGCTTGCCGAGGCCGCGCAGCGCCCACTCGTAGGCGATGAGCGCCGGCGCGGCACCGAACGAGACCATGTCGGAGAGCGAGTCCATGTGCTCGCCGAAGACGCTCTGCGTCTTCGTCATACGGGCAACGCGGCCATCGAGCGCATCGAGCACCATCGCCGAGAAGACGCCGTAAGCCGACTGCTCGAACCGCCCGTTCATCGCCATCACGACAGCATAGAAGCCGCCGAACAAGGCCCCGAGC
>JAYTYH010000217.1:0-4633 GCA_043742485.1 Rhizobacter sp. | reverse complement strand
GATCGCCATCGTGCCGCCCTGCTTGATCTTGTCGAGCGTCGAAGGCGTCTGCGCGAAGGCGGCAGGCACGAGGGCCAGCAGCAGGGTGGCGCGAAGAATGGTCTTGATCATGTGAATTCCCGTATCGAATGTTCGTTGCCGGAAATACCGGGTGAGACGCGTTCGAGGATAAGCGGCGCCTTCGGGCTACTTGGCCGCGCGCTTCATGGCCTCGATGCGGCCGATGTCGATGCTGGCGACGACCTTCTTCAATGAACCGATGTCGACGCGGGTGCCGTCGGCCTCGACGATCACGCCGTTGCTGAGGATCACCGTCATCTCGCCGTGGCTGCCGTCTTTGCGGTATTGCTCGCGCACGGTGCGGGCGCCGTCCTTGTAGACCTTCTCGATCTGGCCGTCGGCGTCCTTGTCCATCGTCATGTTGGCCCAGCCGGCCATCGTCGCCAGGCCGGCGAGGCCGCCGGTGTCGGTGATCGAAAGCTCGACGCGGCGCTCGCCTGCTGCGTAGGTCGCCTTGGCCGACGAGCCGCCGAGTCCCATGGCCTGGCCGCTTTGCGCCTCGATGCCGGTGCGCGGCAGGTCGCCGAGCGTTTCGGGCAGCATCGACTTCAGGTCGGCCGAGGCGATCGGCACGGCGCTGCCGCTGCCGGTGACGGCGCCGAGCATGTCGCCCATCGCCTTGCCCGCCGCGGCCGGGTCACCCGACTTCTGCGCCGTTTCCATGCGCTTGGCCAGGTCGGTCATGGCGCCGCCGTTGAGCGTGACGGCGGTGCCGTCGGCGCCCTTGATCAAGACGTCGCCCATCGGCGACGCGCCGGCGATGCTGCGCGCGCCCATCATGCCGCCGCTGATGAACATCGACGAGATGGCACCGACGATGATGCCGGCGACGATCGCGCAGACGACCGCGACCGCCGTGTAGGCGCCGGCCTTTTCGGCGGGCGTGCGCATCAGCACCGGCAGGCCGGTGTAAAGCAGGTAGACGGTCCAGACCAGGCCGATCAGGCCGCCCAGCAGCGCCAGCGCCGGCAGCAGGCTGAGGATGCCGGCGACCCACACGGCGGTCATCGAATAGGCGACGACCTTGAGCGCGGCGACCAGGTTCTTGGTGCCGCCGAAGGTGGGCGCCAGCGCGTTGACGATGAGCGACAGCACGTAGACCATGACCAGCGTCAGCAGGTAGCCGACGACGAGGTTCACGAGGCCGGAGACGATCGGCACGCGGACCGTGATGCCGAAGCCGCCGATGCCGAACACCGTCATGCCGATGAAGCCGGCGAGCGCGGGGATGGCGGCCAGAATCACTACGTAAGTGCTGAAGATGCTGGCGACGTCGCCCGGTTCGGCGGCGATCACCGGCCAGGTGATCTTGGGCTTGAGAAGAATGGCTTGCACGCGGTCGGTCAGTGACATCGGAACCTCCTCTTGGAATTGTTGAAACCTCGCCGGACGGGATGGTAAGCCGCGACCCGGTCGTTCGCGTCGGATTCGCGCTCGGCAGCTGGCAGGTTGTAGCGCTCGACGCCGGCCTCGCCGAAGCCGATGCAGGGGCCGTGCCGGAGCGCGCCTGCGAGGACCACTCGTCCTCTACGAAACGGTGCCGGTGAGCGCTGAGCGGGCCGATCAGGCGTTGAGATAGCGGGCGCGGCCGCCGAGCCAGCGTTCGATGTGGCGCTCTGCGGCGGTGCGGTCGGTGTCGAGCAGCACCTCGGCGGCGTGGCGCGCGGCGAGCAGCAAGGCTTCGTCGTCGTGCAGATCGGCGAAGCGCAGCAGCGCCGCGCCCGACTGGCGGGCGCCGAGGAACTCGCCCGGGCCGCGGATGGCGAGGTCGCGGCGCGAGATCTCGAAGCCGTCGCCGGTTTCGAGCATCGCCTTCAGCCTCGCCTTCGCGGTGGCCGAAAGCGGCGCCGTGAAGAGCAGCACGCAGACGCTGGCCGCGGTGCCCCGGCCGACGCGACCGCGCAGCTGGTGCAGCTGCGAGAGCCCGAACCGCTCCGCATGCTCGACGACCATGAGCGAGGCGTTCGGCACGTCGACGCCGACCTCGATCACCGTCGTCGCGACCAGCACCGCGCTCTGGCCGGCGCTGAAGAGCGCCATGGCTGCCGCCTTTTCCGCAGCCGGCATGCGACCGTGGAGAAGGCCGATCGTGTGCCCCGGCAAGGCAGCGCAGAGCTCGGCGTGGGCCTCGGTCGCATTCTGCAGGTCGAGCGCTGCCGACGCCTCGACCAACGGGCAGACCCAGTAGACCTGGCGGCCGTTCGCCGCCTCGTCACGGATGCGGGCGATGACCTCGTTGCGTCGGGCATCGGAGAAGAGCTTGGTGACGACGGGCGTGCGGCCCGGCGGCAAGGTGTCGATGGTGCTCACGTCGATGTCGGCGAACAGCGTCATCGCCAGCGTCCGCGGGATCGGCGTCGCCGACATCATCAGAAAGTGGGGTTCGAGGCCGTCTTCGCTTTCGGCCGCAAGCTTGTTGCGCAAGGCGAGTCGCTGCGCCACGCCGAAGCGGTGCTGCTCGTCGATGATCGCAAGGCCGAGCCGGGCGAAGCGAACCTGGTCTTCGATGACGGCGTGGGTGCCGACCACGAGCATCGCTTCGCCCGAGGCCACCCGCGCCATCATCTCCGCGCGCGCCTTGCCCTTGCGGCTGCCCGTGAGCCAGGCGACGCCGACGCCGAGCGGCGCCAGCCAGCCGACCAGCTTCTTCAGATGCTGCTCGGCGAGGATCTCGGTCGGCGCCATCAGCGCGCACTGCCAGCCGGCGTCGATGGCGCGCGCTGCCGCCAGCGCCGCCACCACCGTTTTGCCGGAGCCGACGTCGCCTTGCAGCAGCCGGTGCATCGGCACGTCGCGGCCGAGGTCGTGGGCGATCTCTTCGGTGACGCGCCGCTGGGCATCGGTGAGCGCGAACGGCAAGGCGGCGAGCAACGCGTCGTGCAGGTTGCCGGCGTCCTGCCGGCCCGCCAACGGCGGTGCGCGTTGCCGCTCGCGCTCGCGCTTGGCCAGCAACTGCGAGAGCTGTTGCGCCAGCAGCTCGTCGAACTTGAGGCGCTGCCAGCTCGGATGCGTGCGGTCTTCGAGGGCGCCGGCATCGAGTCCGGGCCGTGGCTCGTGCAGATGGCGCAGCGCATCGCGCAGCGTCGGCAGGCCGGCGGGCATCAGCGCGGCGGCGATCTGCTCGGCGAGGTCGGCACGCGCGAGGGCGGCGGCCACGGACTTGCGCAGGAAGGTCTGCGAGAGGTGCACGGCGCTCGGGTAGACCGGCGTCAGCGAGGTCGGCAGGGGCGCGCCTTCAGCGATCACCTTCACCGTCGGGTGGACCATCTCCATGCCGAAGAAGCCGCCGCGCGCCTCGCCGCGCACGCGCACACGCTTGCCGGCGGCGAGCGTCTTCTGCTGCGACGGATAGAAGTGAAGGAAGCGCAGCACGAGGTCGGCGTCGCCGTCGGAGATCGTGACGACGAGCTGGCGGCGCGGCCGGAACTGGACCTTCGACTCGCTGACGACGCCCTCGACCTGCGCCGTCTCGCCGTCGCGCAGCGATGCGACGGCGACGACGAAAGTCTCGTCTTCGTAGCGCAGCGGCAGGTGCAGGGCGAGGTCGATGTCGCGCACCAGGCCGAGCTTGTCGAGGGCCTTTTGCGGAGCGGATCGTGCGGCGGGCGCCATGGCAGAATTTTGCCTGCCGATGAACACGCCCCTGGGCCTCAGCGCTTTCGATTTCGCACTGCCGCCCGAACTGATCGCGCAGCATCCGGCCGCCGAACGGAGCGCTTCGCGGCTGCTCGACGGCCGTGTCGCCGAGCTGAAGAACGGCCTGCTCGCCGGCCGCTTCGAGTCGCCGCGCGACCTTGTCTTCCGCGACCTGCCTTCGCTGCTGCGCGAGGGCGACCTGCTCGTCGTCAACGACACGCGCGTGATCAAGGCGCGGCTGCTCGGCCGGAAGGCGAGCGGCGGCGCCGTGGAGGCGCTGGTCGAGCGCGTCGAGCCCGGGCACCGCGTCGTCGCCCACTTGCGCGCGAGCAAGTCGCCGAAGCGGGGCAGCGTGGTGCGCTTCGCCGACGCCTTCGACGCCGAGGTCGTCGGCCGCACCGGGTCCGACGACTCGCTCTTCGCGCTGCGCTTCCCTGCCGATCCGTACGAGCTGCTGCAGGCGCACGGCCATGTGCCGTTGCCGCCGTACATCGCGCGCAAAAGCGGCGACCAGGGCGGCGATGAGAGCAGCGAGGACGAGCGTCGCTACCAGACGGTGTTCGCGGCACACCCCGGCGCGGTGGCGGCGCCGACGGCGGCTCTGCACTTCGACGCCGCCGTCGTCGAGGCGCTGGCGGCGCGCGGCATCGAACGCACCGCGATCACGCTGCACGTCGGCGCCGGCACGTTCCAGCCGGTGCGCAGCGAGAACCTCGGGGCGCACGTGATGCACAGCGAGCGCTTCGAGGTCACTGACGCAGCCGCCGACGCCATCGAGCGCGCTCGCGCTCGCGGCGGCCGCATCGTCGCCGTCGGCACGACGAGCCTGCGCGCGCTCGAATCAGCGGCGCGCGGCACGGCCGAGGGCGCGCCTTTGCCGGCCATGCGTGGCGACACCGACATCTTCATCACGCCGGGCTTTCGCTTCCGCGTCGTC
>JAYTYH010000216.1:0-2002 GCA_043742485.1 Rhizobacter sp. | reverse complement strand
TACACGCCCTCGGCGCCGACCTTGCAGAAGACGCGCTCGCCGAGCCGCTCCATGACGCGGGTGTCGAAGCGGCCGGTGCCTGCGACGAGGAACGGATGGCGGGCGACGGCGCTGCGCAGGCGCCAGGCCGCATCGGCGTGCTCGGCCGACAAGCGGGCGCCGGTGGCGACGCGTGCGAACGACTGCGCGAGGTTCGCGAGCGGAATCGCGAAGGTCGGGATCGAGCAGCCGTCGGTGCCGCGCGGCGCCTGTGCCAGGTCGCAGCCCGTGGCCGCCTGCACCGCGGCGGTGACGGCGCGCATCACCTCGTGGTCGGGCGAGACGTAGCCCTTGGCGAAGCGGCGCAGATCGACGCCGTTGCAGAGCTGGCAGGCCAGGCCGAGAAAGCCGGCGTGCTTGCCCGAGCAGTTGTTGGTGAGCGCGCTCGGAGTTCGGCCGGCAGCCGCCATTTCGCGCTGCACGGTCTCGCGATAGGGCCAGTGCGTGCCGCATTCGAGTGCGTCGGGATCGAGACCGGCCTTGGCGAGCAGGCTCTCGACGGTGGCGACGTGCCGCGGCTCGCCGCCGTGCGAGGCGCAGACGACGGCGAGCTCCTCGTCGCCGAGGCCGAGGCGATCGGCGGCGCCGCTGGCCACGAGCGGCAGCGCCTGCAGCACCTTGATCGCCGAGCGCGGATAGATCGGCCGCGCGATGTCGCCGAGCGAGGCGACGACGCGGCCATCGGCGTCGCATACCGCGAAGGCGCCGCGGTGCGCGGACTCGCACGCGCCGCCACGCATCGCTTCCACAAGGACAGGATTCAACATGGCTTCGTCTCGCTTCGAAAGGGGTGATCGACTGTAGCGGCGGCTCGTCGAGCGGCCCCGACAATGCGCGCGCATGTCCGCCGCCGCACTGGCCCTCGTCTTCGCCGCCGCGCTGCTACACGCGTCGTGGAACGTCGTTGCCAAGAAGACCGGCGGCGACGCCCGCTTCGCCCTCATGGCGGCGCTGTTGCTGGTCGTGATCTGGGCGCCGCTCGGCCTCTGGGCGGCGTGGCGCGCGGTGCCGCTCTGGGGCGCGGTCGAGTGGGCGGTGCTGCTGGCGAGCGCGATCGTCCACGTCTTCTACTTCACGACGCTGCTGCGCGGCTATCGCCTCTCCGACCTCACCGTCGTCTATCCGGTCGCGCGCGGCAGCGGCCCGCTGCTGGCCTCGCTCGGTGCGATCGTGTGGCTCGGCGAATCGATGAGCGCGGTGGCCGCGGCCGGGGTCGGTGGTGTCGTGCTCGGCGTCTTCTTCATCGCCGGCGGGCCCGGGCTGTGGTCGAAGGCGCACGATCCGGTGCAGCGTGGGCGCCTTCGTGCCGGCATCGGCTGGGGTGCGGCGACGGGTGCGCTCATCGCCGGCTACACGCTGATCGACGGCTATGCCGTCAAGGTGCTGCTGATCTCGCCGATCCTGGTCGACTACGTCGGCAATCTCTTTCGCGTGCCGTTCCTGCTGCCATCTGCGCTGCGCGACCGGCGCGGCTTCGGTGCGCTCTGGCGCGCGCAGTGGCGTGCCGCGCTGGTGATCGCCGTGCTCGGGCCGCTCGGCTACGTGCTCGTGCTCTATGCGATGACGCTGGCGCCGCTTAGTCACGTCGCGCCGGCGCGTGAGGTCTCGATGCTGTTCGCGGCCTTGCTCGGCGGCCGCCTGCTCGGCGAAGGCGACCGCGCCTCGCGCCTGCTCGGCGCCGCCTGCATCGCCGGCGGTGTCGCCGCCCTGGCCCTGGGTTGACGGCGATGCGCCTGGCCGGCATCGACTTCACATGCGCGCCGTCGCGCCGCAAGCCGATCACCATCGCTACCGGTTGCCTGGAAGGCACCGTGCTGCGGCTCGACGGGGTCGCCGAGCTGGTCGCGCTCGCGGCCTTCGAGGCGTGGCTGGGGGAACCGGGTCCGTGGCTGGGTGCCTTCGACTTCCCGTTCGGCCTGCCGCGCGCGTTCGTCGACGCTTCCGGGCTGGGCGACCACTGCGC
>JAYTYH010000215.1:0-4288 GCA_043742485.1 Rhizobacter sp. | reverse complement strand
TGCTCATCGCGATCCCCGAGTTCGGCGCCCGATACGTCGCCTTCGCCTGCGTCGCCGTCGCCGTCCTCGGCCGTGTGACGGCGCAGGCCGTGCCGGCCTCGCCGTCGACCGACCCCGGTCTGCGCATCAACTGGAATCCCGTCACCGAGACCCTAGGCAATCTGAGGCTCGCGCACGAGAACATCGTCGTCTTCCGCTCGCTGCTCGGCATCTCGTGGATGTGGTTCTTCGGCGCCGCCTTCCTGGCCCAGTTCCCGTCGTTCGCGAAAGACGTGCTGCATGGCGACGAGCAGGTCGCGTCGCTGCTTCTCGTCGTCTTCTCGATCGGCATCGGCATCGGCTCGCTGCTCTGCGAGATGCTTTCGCGTCGCCACGTCGAGATCGGCCTGGTACCGCTCGGCGCCATCGGCATGAGCGTGTTCTCGGTCGATCTCTACTTCGCCTCGCGCGGCCTACCGGCCTCGGCCGGCTACACGCTGGCCGCCTTCCTGGGCGAGCCCGCGAACTGGCGCGTGATGGCCGACCTGGCACTGCACTCGCTCTTCGCCGGCCTGTACAGCGTGCCGATGTACGCGCTGATCCAGATGCGATCGCAACCGAGCCACCGGGCCCGGATCATCGCCGCCAACAATATCCTCAACGCCGTCTTCATGATCGCCAGCTCGGTGATCGTCGGCGTGTTGCTGAAGAGCGGCTTCACCATCCCGCAGGTGTTCCTCGTGATCGCGGTGCTCAACGCCGTGGTCGCGTTCTACATCTTCATGCTGGTGCCCGAATACCTGCTGCGCTTCGTCGCCTTCGTGGCCGCGCGGCTGGTCTACCGGTTCAGGATTCGTGGCGACGAGAACATCCCGGCCCAGGGCGCCGCGATCCTGGTCTGCAACCACGTGAGCTTCATCGATCCGGTGCTCTTGATGGCGGCCAGCCCGCG
Source organism: Rhizobacter sp. (assembly GCA_043742485.1). Taxonomy (GTDB): domain Bacteria; phylum Pseudomonadota; class Gammaproteobacteria; order Burkholderiales; family Burkholderiaceae_C; genus Schlegelella_A. The sequence continues at coordinate 3,357 of JAYTYH010000215.1, read as the reverse complement.
GCCGATCCACTTCATCATGGACTCGGGCATCTTCAGAATGCCGCTGCTTGGCTGGTTCTTCCGGCTCGCCAAGGCGATCCCGATCGCGCCGCAGAAGGTGGACCCCGCGACCTACGCGCGGGCCTTCGCGCGCGCCCGCGAGGTGCTCGATGACGGCGACCTGCTGTGCATCTTTCCGGAAGGCGCGATCTCGCGCGACGGAGAGCTCGCCGAGTTCAAAGGTGGCGTCATGAAGCTGCTGGAGACGAACCCGGTGCCGGTCGTGCCGCTGGCCCTGAAAAACCTGTGGGGCTCGTTCTTCTCGCGTGCTGGTGGGCGGGCGATGAGCCGGCCCTTCCGGCGCGGCGTCTACAACCGCGTCGACCTCGTCGCCGGTGGCGCCGTCGCGGCCGGCGACGTCACGCCGGCCGCGCTTCGCGAGCGCGTCGCCGGGCTGCTCGCGGCCTGAAGCGCGCGTTCAGGGGGCCGTTGTCGTAAAGCCGGGTTCGGCCGGGACTCGCGGTGCGCGGCCGATGCGCTCGTACTCGGAGATCACCTGCGCGCCGAGCAGCAGCAACGTGGCGGCGATCTCAAGACTGAGCAAGACAACGATCGCGGTCGTCAGCGAGCCGTAGACGACGTTGACCTGCGACAGCGTCGCGAAGTACCAGACCAGCACGTGGCGCGTGATCTCCCAAAGCAGAGCGGCGGTGACGCCGCCGATCAACGCGTGGCGCCAGGCGAGCCGGCCGGCCGGCATCACGAGATACACCGAGGTCAGCACGAAGATCTCGCCGGCCAGGCCGAGGAGATAGAGCAGCACGCCCGAGATGCCGTTCAGCGACCACTCGCGACCGAACAGATCGACGCTCTCCTTGCCGACGGCCTGCAGGCTGCCGGCCACCAAGGTCACGAGCAACAGCCCGACGCCGAGCGAGAGGATGTAGACATACGGAATCAGCACCGAGAAGATGTAGCGGCGCTTCCGCTCGACGACGCGGTGCACGAAGATCACCGACATCGCGTTCTCGAGCACGGTGAACGCCAGCGAACTGAAGAACAGCATCGTCGCCAGCAACAGCCAGCCGATCTCGCCGCGACGATCGAGAAAGTGGGCGAGCTCGGTCACCACGGCTGGCGCCTGGCTCGGAACCAGGTATTCCAGGTAGCGGCCGAGCGTGCCGAGCAGCTCGGCCTGGTCGATCACATGCGACAGCGCGATCACCGAGAGGATCAGCAGCGGCACGATCGACAGCAGTGCGTAGTACGCGACCGCGCCGGCCAGCAACAGACCCTGATTGGCGCGAAACGCCTTCAGCGTCTGCCAAGCGAAACGGCCCGGATGGCGCAGCACATGCTGCGCAGCCGGGCTGATCAAACGCACGCTCAGATAGCGCTGAAGTGCGTTTTGCGGGGCATCTCCCAAACGATAGGACTCAGTGAGCGAACCGGGCGATCAAGATGATGGTCGGCAAGGGCACGCCGGGGAGGAGCAAAAGAATGGAGCGCATGGCAGGTCCCTCGTGATGAAGCGCGCTCAGGCGCGGGCGTCGCGCCGGCGACCGCCGGAGAGGGCCGCCACGCTGGCGAAGAAGGCGCCGGCGAGCAGTGCCACGAATATCCACAAAGACGTCACCGCAGCCGCCTTGCGAGCCTCGTCGGCGACAGGCGCATCGGTGCGGAACAGGCTGTCGACGCAGTACGGCGTCGCGTTGGCATTGTCCCCGGCGCCATCGCCGCTGCCCGACCATAGCCCGCGCAAGCGCCCGGCCATGCAGCCGCCCAGCGCCGACGCCGCGATCTGCATGGAGGCCAGCCAGGCGGTGGCTGCGGCAGCCCACGAGACGCCGGATGCGGCGTCGCTGTCTCGTGCATCGATCCCGGTGGTGGTGACGCCGGTTGCGGCAATGGTCATGGTTGCCTCCGTGGTGTGGCCACAGGTCGGCAATCTAGATGCCGCGCTGGCGATCGGCGCGAAACCGCGCTGCGAACTCCGGGAACTGCGCCGCCTCGATCGCAGTGCGCAAGTCTCGCATCAAGGCGACGTAGAAGTGCAGGTTGTGGATGCTCGCAAGCATCGGCCCGAGCATCTCGCCGCAACGGTCGAGGTGGTGCAGATAGGCGCGCGAGAAGCGGCCGCAGGTCGCGCAGCTGCAGGTCGGGTCGAGCGGCGCTTCGTCGGTCTTGTAGCGGGCGTTCCTGATGCGCAGGTCGCCGAAGCGCGTGAACAGATGGCCGTTGCGGGCATTGCGGGTCGGCATCACGCAATCGAACATGTCGACGCCGGCGCTGACGCCGTCGATCAGGTCTTCCGGCGTGCCCACGCCCATCAGGTAGCGGGGCTTGTCAGCCGGCAGCCGGTGCGGCGTGTGGGCGACGATGCGCTGCATCTCGGCCTTCGGCTCGCCGACGCTGACGCCGCCGATGGCGTAGCCGGGCAGGTCGAGTTCGGCCAGGCCCCCGACCGACTCCTCGCGCAAGGGCTCGAACATGCCGCCCTGGACAATGCCGAACAGCGCGTTCGGGTTCTCGAGCCGCGCGAACTCGGCCTGCGAGCGCGCTGCCCAGCGCAGGCTCATCTGCATCGAACGCCGCGCCTCTTTTTCGCCGGTGATGCGGCCTTCGACCTCGTAGGCGGTGCACTCGTCGAACTGCATCGCGATGTCGCTGTTCAGCACGGTCTGGATCTGCATGCTGACCTCGGGCGTGAGCATCAGCTTGTCGCCGTTGACGGGCGACTGGAAGGCGACGCCCTGCTCGCTCACCTTGGCGTTGGCGCCGAGCGACCAGACCTGGAAGCCGCCGCTGTCGGTGAGGATGGGCCTGGGCCACGCCTCGAAGGCGTGCAGGCCCTTGAACTGCGCGAGGATGTCGAGCCCCGGCCGCAGCCAGAGGTGGAAGGTGTTGCCGAGGATGATCTCGGCGCCCATCGACTCGAGCGATTGCGGCATCACGCCCTTGACGGTGCCGACGGTGCCGACCGGCATGAACACCGGCGTCTCGACCGTGCCGTGGCGCAGCGTCAGGCGGCCGCGGCGGGCCTCGCCCTGCGTGTGGAGCACGTCGAAGGAGAGCGCGCTCACGGCGCTTCCCGCGTCAGCATCAGCAAGGTCTTGTTGCGGTCCTCGACGACGAGAAGCCGCCCGAAGGAATCGACGAGGATGCCCGCCGGCGCGCCCAGCGGGCGAACGCCTTTGGCCGCGGCCCAACCGCCGATCCACGGCCGCGCGGCTCCGACCGGCTTGCCGGTGGCGTCGAGCGCGAAGCTCACGACGCGGTGGCCGCCGGCGCGGTAGCCGTGCCAGGCGACGACGAGCTGGCCGGCGAACGCATTCTTGGCCGCGGCCGGCACGGCGATCATCTGCAACGGCGCCGCGT
>JAYTYH010000214.1:0-10138 GCA_043742485.1 Rhizobacter sp. | reverse complement strand
CCATTATCGCCACAGCCTGATAACATAAAAAGGAGCGGGCCCAGAGTTAGGGTTTTTTTCCAAAATTTAATCATTTCTTTGGACCTTTTTTCAAGGCTGCTTGGGCTGAAATTTCATCAGGATCAAGATAGCGGAAAGTCTTAGCTACAACATCTAACGTAAGCGTTGCGTCTTTGCCTGCGGTAATACTCAAATTATTTAGCGTAACAATTCGAGATAATCTAGCAATATCGCTCGCAAACTCTCCCATGTCGTGATAGCTTCCCGTCAATTTAATATCAATAGGAAGTTCTGCATAATAATCTTTTGCCACAATTTGCCCAGGCCGAAAATTCTCGAATGTCATCGAACGCCCCACGCCAGCTTGAGTAATCTCCGACAACAAGGCCGACCGCTACTCGCGCGCCAAGCTCGATGCCGACCTGGAAACGCTGCGCGCCTACTATCTGAACCGCGGCTACCTCGAATTTAACGTCGAATCGACGCAGGTCGCGATCTCGCCGGACAAGCAGGACATCACTGTCACCGTGAACGTCAAGGAAGGCCAGCCGTTCACCGTCACGGCCGTCAAGCTCGAAGGCGAGTACCTCGGCAAGGAAGAAGACTTCCGCACGCTGGTCCTGATCAAGCCCGGCCAGCCCTATCGCGCCGAGGCGGTCGCCGAGACCACGCGCGCTTTCGTCGATCGCTTCGGCACCTTCGGGTACGCCTTCGCGAAGGTCGACTCCCGGCCCGAGATCGACCGCGTCAACGCCCGCGTCGTTGTCACGCTGATGGCTGAGCCGCAGCGCCGCGTCTACGTGCGCCGCGTCAACGTCGCCGGCAACTCGCGCACGCGCGATGAAGTCATCCGCCGCGAATTCCGTCAGTTCGAGTCGTCGTGGTACGACGGCCGCAAGATCAAGCTCTCGCGCGACCGCGTCGATCGCCTCGGCTACTTCAGCGAGGTCAACATCGACACCGCCGAGGTGCCGGGTTCTGCCGACCAGGTCGACCTCACCGTCACCATCAAGGAAAAGGCGACCGGCAACATCTCGCTCGGCGCTGGCTTCTCGTCGGCCGACAGGCTTTCGCTCACGGCCTCGATCAAGCAGGAAAATATCTTCGGCTCGGGCAACTACCTCGGCCTCGAGGTCAACACCAGCAAGTACAACCGCACCCTGGTGGTGAGCACCGTCGACCCGTACTTCACGATCGACGGCATCTCGCGCGCCATCGATGTCTACTACCGGACCACCAAGCCGATCAACAGTCAGGGCGAGGAATACACGCTCGTGACACCGGGCGTGTCGGTCCGCTTCGGCGTGCCCTTCAGTGAATACGACACCGTGTTCTTCGGCATCGGCGCAGAGCGCACCCAGATCAAAGGCGCGACGCAGCTGCCGAACAGCTACTTCCTCTACCGCGAGCAGTTCGGAGAGAGCAGCGGCTCCATTCCGCTGACGATCGGCTGGTCACGCGACAACCGCGACAGCGCGCTGGTGCCGACGGCCGGCCGCTTCACCCGCGTCAACATCGACTACGCCCCGATCGGCGGCGCCAAGTACCTGCGCGTCAACCTGCAAGGTCAGCAGTACATCGCGATCAGCCGCGCCTTCACCTATGGCGTCAACGCGGAGATCGGCTACGGCCGCGGCTTCGGTAACCGGCCCTACCCGATCTTCAAGAACTTCTACGGCGGCGGTCTCGGCACCGTACGCGGCTTCGACCAGGGTTCGCTCGGCCCGGTCGACGTGACCGGCGCCTTCATCGGTGGCAACCGCCGCTTCAACCTGAACAACGAGCTCTACCTGCCGGTGCCAGGCGCCAATGCCGACCGCACGCTGCGTATCTTCGTCTATGCCGATGCCGGCAATGTCTGGGGCGAAAACGAACCCATCACCCTCAGCAGCATTCGCGCTTCCGCCGGCCTCGGCGTCAGTTGGATCTCGCCCGTCGGCCCTTTGAAGCTGAGCTACGGGACCCCGATCCGCAAGCAGCCCGGGGATAGAATTCAGCGCCTACAGTTTCAGATCGGGACCGCCTTTTGATGAACAGCTCGACTGTGAAATCGCTCGTCGTCGCGGCGGTGCTAGCGACCGCCGCCGTGGCTGTTTCGGCGCAGGAACTGAAGATCGGCTACGTCAACAGCGACCGCGTGCTTCGCGATGCAGTGCCGGCCAAGGCCGCGCAAGCCAAGCTCGAGACCGAGTTCTCCAAGCGCGAGAAGGACATCACCGATCTGGGCAATCGCCTGAAGGCCGCCAGCGACCGGCTCGACAAGGACGCGCCCACCCTTGGTGAGACCGAGCGCACGAGGCGCCAGCGCGAATTGGTCGATCAGGACCGCGACCTGCAGAAGAAGCGCCGCGAGTTCCAGGAAGACCTGACGCAGCGCAAGAACGAGGAGCTGGGCAGCGTGCTCGAGCGCACCAACCGCGTCATCAAGCAGATCTTCGAGACCGAGAAGTACGACCTCATCCTCCAGGAGGCTGTGTTCTACAGCCCCAAGGTCGACATCACCGACAAGGTGATCAAGGCGCTCAACGCGCAAGGCGGCAAGTGACTCGTCGGCCCGCCCGCTAAGGGCGCGCTTCTTGATGGCTGAGGTCGAGCTCCGGGAGATCGTCGCGACGCTCGGCGGCGAGCTGATCGGCGAGCCGCAGACCCCGATCATGGCAGTGGCCTCGCTCGAGTCGGCAGAATCGACATCGATCGCCTTCCTCGCCAATCCCCAATACGTCAAGCAGCTGGCGACCTCGCGTGCCGGCTGCGTCATCGTTGCGCCGGCGTTTCGTGACGCTGCCGTGATTCGCGGCGCCGCCATCGTCGTGGACGACCCCTATCTCTACTTCGCGCGGCTGACGCAGTGGTGGGCCGCCCGCACGCGGCCAGCGCTGCGGGCCGGCGTCGACGCCACCGCCCGCGTCGACGCCGAGGTCGAGCTCGGCGACGGCGTCTTCATCGGCGCTTTCGCGGTCGTCGAGGCGGGCGCGGTGATCGGGGCCGGCGTGTCGATCGGCGCCCATGGCTTCGTGGGCCGCGGCGTACGCATTGGCGCCGGCACCCGCCTGGCGCCGCGCGTCACGGTGCTGTTCGACTCGACGCTCGGTGAGCGCTGCATCGTCCACCCCGGTGTGGTCATCGGCGCCGACGGCTTCGGCTTCGCACCCGATCGCGGCCGCTGGGAAAAGATCGAGCAGCTCGGCACGGTGCGCATCGGCGACGATGTCGAGATCGGTGCCAACAGTTGCATCGACCGCGGTGCCGTCGGCGACACGGTCGTCGCCGACGGCGTCAAGATCGACAACCTCGTGCAGATCGGCCACAACGTCCGCATCGGTGCGTACACGGCGATCGCGGGCTGCGTCGGCATTGCCGGCAGTACCGTGATCGGCGCCCATTGCATTCTCGGCGGCGGCGTCGGCGTCAGCGGCCACGTCACGATCGTCGATCACGTCGTCGTCACCGGTGCGACCCAAGTCACGCGCGGCATTTCGAAGGCCGGCGTCTACAGTGGATCGTTTCCTTTCGACGACAATGCCGCCTGGGAAAAGAACGCGGCCACCTTGCGCAACCTGCACGCCTTGCGAGAGCGGGTCAAGGCACTCGAGAAGAAGTCGCCATGACGACGATGGACATCCATCAGATCCTGAAACATCTGCCGCACCGGTACCCGTTCCTGATGGTCGACCGGGTGCTGGAGCTCGAGCACGGCAAGCGCATCGTGGCGCTGAAGAACGTGAGCGCGAACGAGCCCTATTTCGTGGGCCACTTCCCGCATCGGCCGGTCATGCCCGGCGTCATGATCCTCGAGGCATTGGCGCAGGCGGCGGCGCTGCTCTCGTTCGACGCGGTCGGTGCGGTGCCCGACGACAAGTCGATCTATTACTTCGCGGGCATCGATTCAGCGCGCTTCAAGCGGCCGGTAGAGCCGGGCGACCAGCTGACGCTGCTGGTGACGCTAGACCGTGCAAAGTCGGGCATTTTCAAGTTCACGGCGCGGGCATCGGTGGGCGAGGAACTCGCCTGCGAAGCCGCCCTCATGTGCGCGGTGCGCAAGGTCGAATAGGCCGCATCGGCAGATGGTCGAGATCCATCCGACGGCGATCGTCGAGCCGGGTGCCGAGCTCGCTGACGGTGTGGTGGTCGGGCCCTACAGCGTCGTTCGGGCGCACGTCCATATCGGCGCGGGCACGATTGTCGGGCCGCATTGCGTGATCGAAGGTCGCACGACGATCGGGCGCGACAACCGCATCTTTCAATTCTGTTCGATCGGCGCCCCCCCGCAGGACAAGAAGTACGCCGGCGAGCCGACCATGCTGCAGATCGGCGACCGCAACACCATCCGGGAGTACTGCAACTTCAACCTCGGCACCGCGCAAGACGCCGGCACCACGACGATCGGCAGCGACAACTGGCTCATGAACAACGTGCACATCGCGCACGACTGCGTCGTCGGCAACCAGACCATCGTCGCCGGCTATGCCGGGCTTGCCGGCCACGTGCATCTGGGCGACTGGGCGATCGTCGGCGCGATGAGCGGGCTGCACCAGTTCGTGAAGATGGGCGCCCACGCGATGACCGGTTTCCAGAGCCATGTCTCGCAAGACGTGCCGCCCTACATGATGGTCGAGGGCAACCCGCTCGCCGTGCGCGGCTTCAATGCCGAAGGGCTGCGCCGGCGCGGCTTCAGTGCCGCGCGCATCGCTGTCGTCAAGCAGATGCACCGGCTGCTCTATCGCGACGGGCTCACGCTCGAGGCCGCCGCGGCGGGCATTGCCGCACTCGCGGTCGCCGAGCCGGTCGCGACCGGCGATGTCGTGCTGATGTCGGCGTTCCTGGCCGCCTCGACGCGGGGCATCGCGCGCTGAACCTCGGCTGCCGACCATGACTGCGGAATCTCCCCGCTTCGCGATGGTGGCCGGTGAAGCCTCCGGCGACCTGCTCGCCGGCTCGCTGCTCGCCAGCCTGCGCGCGCGTTGGCCCGCGCTCGTGGCCGAAGGCATCGGCGGCCCGCGCATGGCCGAGCAGGGCTTCACCGCCTGGTGGCCGCACGACAAGCTGGCCGTGCGCGGCTATGCCGAAGTGCTCGGTCATTTCCGCGAGATCTTCGCCATCCGCAACCAGCTTACCGAGCGGCTGATGCGAGACAAGCCCGACGTTTTCATCGGCGTCGATGCACCCGACTTCAACCTCGATCTCGAGGTCAAGCTGAAGGCGCAGGGCGTCAAGACCATCCACTTCATCAGCCCTTCGATCTGGGCCTGGCGCGGCAAGCGCATCGAGAAGATCCGCAAGGCGACCGACCTCGTGCTCTGCATCTTTCCGTTCGAGCCGGAGATCTACGCCAAGCGTCAGGTCAACGCCGTCTACGTCGGCCATCCGCTGGCCAGCGCCATCCCGTTCGAGGTGCCACGCGCCGCCAGCCGCGCCGCGCTCGGTATCGCCGACGACGAGACGCTCGTGGCGATGATGCCGGGCAGCCGCAAGTCGGAGATCCAGTACATTGCGCCGCGGCTGTTCGGAGCCGCGCTCGAGCTGCACCGCGCGCGGCCCGGCATCCGCTTCGTGATTCCGGTCGTGACCGGGCTGCGCCACGCTATCGAGCCGCTGCGAAAGCAATACGCACCGAACCTGCCGATCACGCTGCTCGACGGCCGCTCGCACGAGGCCCTGGCAGCGTGCGACGTGGCGCTCGTCGCCAGTGGCACGGCGACGCTGGAGGCGGCGCTCTTCAAGCGGCCGATGGTCGTCGTCTACGCCATGCACGCGCTGACCTGGCAGATGGGCAAGCGCATGAACTATCAGCCATGGGTATCGCTGCCGAACATCCTGCTCAAGGAGTTCGCGGTGCCCGAGCTCCTGCAGGGCGAGGCGACGCCGGCGAAGATCAGCGCCGCGGCGCTGAAGTGGCTCGACGACCCCGAGGCGGCCGAGTCGCTGCGCGTTCGCTTCGAGGCCATCCACCGCGACCTCAAGCGCGATACCGGCGCCCTCGCGACGGCGGCGATCGAAGCCGTGCTTGCCCGCTGACCGCGATGCACGCCCGCACCTTCCTCCGCGCCGACAAGCTCCGCCTGCTGGTCGACGTCAGCGGCCTCATGGCCGGCGTCGACGAGGTCGGTCGAGGTCCGCTCGCCGGCCCGGTCGTGGCTGCGGCCGTAATCCTCGACGCGCGGCGGACGATCCGCGGCCTCAACGATTCCAAGCTGCTCGCCGCCGACGAGCGCGAGCGGCTCGACGTCGAGATCCGTGGCAAGGCGGTGTGCTGGAGCATCGCCGCGGCCAGCGTCGAGGAGATCGACACCATCAACATCCTGCGTGCCGCGCTGCTGGCGATGCGCCGCGCCGTCGAGGGCCTCGCGCTGCAGCCGCAGATCGTTCTCGTCGACGGCAACCAGCGGCCGGAGCTGACGATGGCGGTGCGCACCGTGATCGGTGGCGACGCCAAGGTGCGCGCGATCTCGGCAGCGTCGATCATCGCCAAGGTGTATCGCGACCGCCTCTGCATGCAGCTGCACGACGAGCACCCGCAGTACGGCTTCGACAGCCACAAGGGTTACCCGACGCCCGACCACCTCGCGGCCCTGCGCGAGCATGGCGCCTGCGCGCATCACCGGCGCAGCTTCGCGCCCGTGCGCAGCGCCCTCGACCGACTGTTCTGAGGCGGCCATGCGCGCCGTGCCGAGGAACGTCGCATCGCGCAGCAATCCGCTGCTCGCCAGGCTGCGCAAGCTGAGCGCCGAGCCGGCTGCCTATCGCAAGCTCGGCGTCATGCTGCTCGAAGGCGAGCACCTGTGCGCGGCCTGGATCGCCCGCGGTCGTGGCCCGGTCCTCCACGCCGTGCTCGACGAGGCGGTGATGAACACCGCAGGCCTGCTCGAACTGGCCGAGTCGGCAGACGACGTGGTCGTTGTCTCCGCGGAATCGATGGCCGGCTTCAGCGCCCTCGAATCGCCGGCGACGATCGCGTTCGTCGTGCCGGCACCCGAGACCCAGACGCCCAAAGTTGGCATGCCGACCCTCGTGCTCGACCGTGTTCAGGACCCCGGCAACGTCGGCGCGTTGCTGCGCAGTGCCGCCGCTTTCGGCTTCGTGCAGGTCGTGGCGTTGACGGGAACGGCAGCGCTCTGGGCGCCCAAGGTCGTGCGCGCCGGCATGGGCTCGCACTTCGCGCTGCATCTGGTCGAGTCCGCCGACGCGGCCATGCTCGACGCACTGGCGCTGCCGCTGCTCGGCAGCAGCTCGCACTCGCCGATGCGTATCGACGCCGAGGCGCTGCCCTGGCCCTGCGCCTGGGTGCTCGGCCACGAAGGGCAGGGCCTGTCGGCGGCGGTGGCGTCGCGCTGCACGCGGATGCTGCGCATCCCGCAACCCGGCGGCGAGGAGTCGCTCAACGTCGCGGCCGCCGGCGCCGTCTGCCTTTATGAGTCGTCGCGCCAGCGCGCCGCGACTTCGGTGCCCACGGAGTGAACGCTATGCCGATCCTGCCGACCTACGACGATGTCGTCGCCGCTGCCGCGCGCATCGAAGGCCATGCCCACCGCACGCCGGTGCTGCGCTCGCGCACGGCCGACGCCGAGACCGGCGCTTCGATCTTCTTCAAATGCGAAAACCTGCAGCGCATGGGCGCCTTCAAGTTCCGCGGTGCCTTCAACGCGCTCTCGCGCTTCAACGCCGAACAGCGCCGCGGCGGCGTCGTCGCGTTTTCGTCGGGCAACCACGCACAGGCGATCGCTCTCTCCGCGCGGCTGCTCGGCATGCCGGCGACCATCGTCATGCCGAGCGACGCACCGGCCGCCAAAGTGGCGGCGACCGAAGGCTACGGCGGCCGCGTCGTCCGCTACGACCGCTACCGCGAAGACCGCGAGGCGATCGGGCGCCGCCTCGCCGAAGAAAACGGCATGACGCTGATCCCGCCTTACGACCACGCCGACGTCATCGCCGGCCAGGGCACTGCGGCCAAGGAGCTGTTCGAGGAGAGCGGCCCGCTCGACGCCTTGTTCGTCTGCCTCGGTGGCGGCGGCCTGCTGTCGGGCTCGGCGCTGGCGGCCCGCGCGCTCTCGCCCGCGTGCAAGGTCTACGGCGTCGAGCCCGAAGCCGGCAACGACGGCCAGCAGTCGTTTCGCAGCGGCGCCATCGTGACCATCGAGACGCCGGTGACGATCGCCGACGGCGCGCAGACGCAGCACCTCGGCGAGCTGACATTTCCCATCATCCGTCGCGATGTCGACAACGTTCTCACCGCCAGCGACGCCGAGCTCGTCGAGTGCATGCGCTTCTTCGCGGCGCGCATGAAGATGGTGGTGGAGCCGACCGGCTGCCTCGGCTTCGCGGCGGCGCGAGCGATGAAGAACGAACTCGCGGGCAAGCGCGTGGGCGTGATCGTCAGTGGTGGCAACGTCGACCTGAACGCGTACGCGGCATTGATCGCAAGATCGGTGGATGGCGCCCGAGCCTCGGCACCGTCGTGAAGTCGTCCGGCCGGACGGTGGCCCGGCGAGTCAGTACGCCAGCCGATCCGGCCGCAGATCGCGCAGGATCGTGGTCGCGATCTCCTCGATCGACTTGTGCGTCGACGACAGCCAGGCGATGCCTTCCTTCTTCATCATCGTCTCGCCTTCGCGCACCTCGTAGCGGCAGTTCTCGATCGAGGCGTACTTGCTGTTCGGCCGCCGTTCGTTGCGGATGCGGGCCAGGCGGTCGGGATCGATCGTGAGGCCGAAGCACTTCGCCTTGAAGGGTGCCAGCGTCGACGGGATCTTGCCGCGCTCGAAGTCTTCCGGGATGAGCGGGTAGTTGGCGGCCTTGATGCCGTGCTGCATGGCCAGGTAGAGCGAGGTCGGCGTCTTGCCGCTGCGGCTGACGCCGACCAGGATCACGTCGGCCTCGGCCAGATTGCGCGACGACTGGCCGTCGTCGTGAGCGAGCGAGAAGTTGATGGCCTCGATGCGGTCGGTGTACTCCTGGCTTTCCGAGACATCGGAAAAGCGCCCGATGCGGTGGTTCGAGGTGACGCCGAACTCGGCCTCGAGCGGCTCGATGAAGGTGTTGAACATGTCGAGCACCAGGCCCTGGACGGCGGTCTTGACGATGGCCAGGATCTCCGGGTTCACGAGCGTGATGAAGACGACCGGCTTCTTGCCGTCGACTTCGGCCATGTGGTTGATCTCGCGCACGACCTGATGGGCCTTGTCGGGCGTGTCGATGAAGGGCCGGCGCAGGTGCTTGGACTTGATCGCGAACTGCGACAGGATCGAATTGCCGAAGGTCTCGGCGGTGATGCCCGTGCCGTCGGAAACGAAGAACACCGTGTGGCGTGGGCCGGGCGCTGCCGGGGCAGCCGGGCGCAGCAGCGCCGGCGGTGGAATCAGGGCGTCGGTCATGGCGGGATCATAGGCAGCGCCGTCGAGGGTGGCTCGTAGAATGCCCCACAGCTTCGATGCGCCCCACGCCCATGCACGCCACCGCCCCTCTCCCCGTCGTCGGGTCGAAGAGCGCCGGTCGGGAAGCCCCGGTTTTTCACCTCAAGGTCCTGCCATGTCATCCACCTCACTGGCGACTGCCCTCGTCGCCCGCTTCGAAGATCTGAGAATGACCGATGTCGAGGCGGTCGGCGGCAAGAACGCCTCCCTCGGCGAGATGATCAGCCAGCTCAGCGAATCCGGCGTGCGCGTGCCCGGCGGCTTCGCGACCACCGCACACGCCTTTCGCACCTTCCTCGCCGAAGGCGGCCTGACCGGCCGCATCGCCGACCGACTCGCAACGCTCGATACCGACGACGTCCGCTCGCTCGTCGAGGCCGGCGCCCAGATCCGCGGCTGGATCGAGGCCCAGCCTTTCCCGGCCGCGTTCGAAGCGGCGGTGCGCGAGGAATACGAGCGCCTCGCCACAGGCAGCCCCGGCGCGACCTTCGCGGTGCGCTCGTCGGCCACCGCCGAAGACCTGCCCGAGGCATCGTTCGCGGGCCAGCAGGAGACCTTTCTCAACGTCTCCGGCATCGACGGCATCCTGGCCCGCATGCGCGAGGTCTTCGCCAGCCTTACAACGACCGCGCCATCAGCTACCGGGTCCACAAGGGCTACGCGCACGGCGACGTGGCGCTCTCCGCCGGCGTGCAGCGCATGGTGCGCAGCGACCTCGGCGCCGCCGGCGT
>JAYTYH010000213.1:0-7749 GCA_043742485.1 Rhizobacter sp. | reverse complement strand
GCGAGCGTGATGCCCTTGTAGGCGGGGCCGAACAAGGTCTCGAATTCGATGCCCGAGGCGACCAGACGGCGCGCATAGAATTCTGCGAGGCGCAGCAATTTCGCACCGTCGTCGAACAGTCCCGAGTTGAAGAAGTACGGCGACAGCCGCCCCGCCTTGGTCCTGAATTCGCCGAATTTCAGCACGCCCGATTCGACCGCGAACCGCACGAACTCGCGTGCGATCGTTTCGTCGGGGGCTTCTGTGCTCATCGCGTCGGTCGCCGGAAGAGTTGCGTGTTTCGCCTCGTCTCGCTGAACCTGAACGGCATCCGCTCGGCAGCGGCGAAGGGCTTTGAAGCCTGGGCCGAAGGGGTTGGCGCCGATTGTATGGGCGTGCAGGAGCTCAAGGCCCAGGCCGACGTCGTGACCTCGCGCTTCGCGGTCGTGGCCGGCATGAAGGGGCGCTTCCACTACGCCGAGAAGAAAGGCTACTCGGGCGTCGGCCTTTACAGCCGCAAGAAGCCGAGCGCCGTCAAGCTCGGCTTCGGCGACGCCGCCTTCGATGCCGAAGGCCGCTACGTCGAGGCCCGCTTCGACCGCGCCGGCAGGCGCGGCATGCCGCGCCTGAGCATCGTCAGCTGCTACTTCCCGAGCGGCTCGTCGGGCGAGCACCGGCAGGCGGCCAAGTTCCGTTTTCTGGGTCTCATGGCGCCCTATCTGCACGCACTGGCGCAGGAACGCGAGGTCATCCTGATCGGCGACATCAACATCGCCCACAAGGAGATTGATCTCAAGAACTGGAAAGGCAACCGCAAGAACAGCGGCTTCCTGCCCGAGGAGCGCGCCTGGATGTCGCGGCTGCTCGAAGAGCTCGGCTTCGTCGACGTGTTCCGCACCCTCAACCCGCACCCCGAGCAGTACACCTGGTGGAGCAACCGCGGCCAGGCGCGTGCCAAGAACGTCGGCTGGCGCATCGACTACCACTTGGCGACGCCCGGTATCGCGCAAATGGCTCGCACTGCGTCAATCCACAAGGAGACGAGGTTCAGCGACCATGCTCCGCTGACGATCGACTACGACATTTCGCTTTGAGCCATCGCATGCAGGTGCTGCCGCCCGAGAAGCCGAAGCTTTTTGCGAACGCCACTCCTGGCCCGTGCGATGGCGTTCGCACGAGACCACGTGACTAACGACCGCACCGACGCCGTGCTTGACCCGTCGGCCATCAAGAGCCAGCGTAAGCTGCCGACATCGTGGGGAATCCGCGCAACGCCCAACCAGTGCGCGCTGACTTTTTACCGGAGCGTCTATGTCCGCCGTTCACGCCATCGCATTCACCGACGACGATCTGGCCCCCTGGCTCGCCCGGGCCGGCGAAGCCGATCTCGACGCGCTCAACTTTGGCACCATCGGCTTCGACGCTGCTGGCGTCGTGTGCCGCTACAACCGCTTCGAGTCAACCGCCTCCGGTCTTTCGCCCGGGCGGGTGCTCGACCACCCGCTTTTTACCGTCGTGGCACCGTGCATGAACAATTTTCTCGTTGCCCAGCGGTTCGAGGACGCGGTGACCGACGGCGGCTCACTCGACGCAATACTCGACTACGTGCTTACGCTGCGCATGCGGCCGGTGAAGGTCAAGCTGCGCTTGCTGGCAATCGCCGGCGCAAGCATTCGCTGGGTGCTGGTGCAGCGCCAAATCTGAGCGGTAACGAGCCGTGCTTCCGACCGCTGACGACGAATACGAGGCGCTCCTCCAGTTCCTGTACCTGGCCCCGATCGGTCTCGTGCAAACGCGATTGGACGGCGAGATCCTGATGGTGAACCCCTTGTGCGCGCACCTACTGATGCCGCTTTCGCGGGACGGCAACCTCGACAACCTTTTCACGGCGCTGCAACCGGTTGCACCCGATTTGCGTCATCGCGTGCAAGCTTTTGACGCCAGCCATGGCATGGTGTGCGAAGGCTTGCAGATGCAAGTAGACGCAGGCCAGCCAGGCGCAAAGGCTGCGCGCGTGCTATCCCTCAGCTTACTCAAGCTCGACAAAACCCGTCTGATGGCCGTGCTCAGCGATGTGTCGTTGGCGGCGCAACGCGAACGCGAATTGCGGCTCAGCCAGGCCTGGATCAGCACCATCGTGGCCGGCATCACTGACTACGCACTGATGAAGCTGGACGCCCACGGCTTGGCCACAGTCTGGAACCCGGGTGTCGCCCGCCTTACCGGGTTCGCTGCTGACGCGGTGATCGGCAAACCCTATGCCCTCTTCTACGCCGACGACGCCATGCCCGGCCAGCGGGTGCTCGACCGTCTGCATGAAGCCGACCGCAGCGGCTGGAGTCTCGACGAGGGCTGGCGTCGCCGCGCCAACGGCTCGCGGTTCTGGGGCAGCTGTCTGATCGCGCCGCTGCAGGCTGCGGACGAAGCGCCTCCCGAGGAGCGCGCCTACAGCCTGATCGTCCGTGACATCAGCAACCGCCGTGAAGCCAACGAAACATTGCGCAATGTCATCAGTTACGACCATCTCACAGGCCTGGTGAACCGACGCGCATTCTTCGAAACGGCCGAACTCGAAGTGCAACGCTGGCAACGGCAGCCACGGCCGCTTTCGATCGTGATGATCGATGCCGACCATTTCAAAAATGTCAACGATTCTCACGGGCATGCTGCGGGCGACGCAGTGCTGCGCCACTTGGCGGCCGGCTTGAGCGCCACCTTCCGCATCATGGACGTGGTTGCACGCATCGGCGGCGAGGAGTTCGTGGTGCTGTTGCCCGACACCACGCTCGACGACGCCTGCGCCGTCGCGTCGCGGCTGTGCCAGCGCATCGCCGCGCATGCGGTGGAGGTCGACGGCACGACGATCCGCTACACCGTCAGCGCCGGGGTGGCAACGATGGATGACGCCTTGGCCGGCGTCGGAGACCTGCTCAAACGCGCCGACACCGCGATGTACGCCGCCAAGGCGCGCGGCCGCAACCGCGTGGAACGCTGGCGCGCCGAGCTCGCTACGCCCGCACAAGCTATCGCCGTCTGACACGCGATGAAATCGGAATCCACGGCCTCCTACGAGGCGTTGATTCAGTTCCTTTATCAGGCGCCGATTGGCCTGATGCAGACAACGCCCGACGGCGAGATCACGATGATCAACCCCAAGTCGGCGCAATTGCTGATGCCGCTGGCACCTGACGGAAATCTGCGCAACCTGTTCGACGTGCTGTATTCCGCAGCGCCGCAGTTGCGTGCCCTGGTGGCCAGCTTCTCACCGTCCAGTGGCGTCATCTGCGAATCGCTGCGGGTCCCTTTGCCGGTCGGTCCTGCACGCGGGGCGCTGGCCCAGACCCTGCAACTGAGCCTGCTGAAACTGGATAGCGGCACGCTGATGGTCAGCCTCGGCGACGCCACGCTGGTGGTTCACCAGGAGCAGCAGCGGCTGGCCCTGCAGCTGCACGACGCCACCCGCACCGACAACCTGACAGGTCTGCCGAACCGCGCCGTCGTGCTGGAACGGATCGAGCGCGCACTGGTCGCGGCGCGCCGCGCACCCGAGTCCGGGTTCGCGGTCATGTTCATCAACTGCGACCGCTTCAACCGTGTCAATGTCACTCTCGGTCAGGATGCCGGTGACGAACTGCTGCGGCTGCTGGCCGGACGCTTGGACGGCACCGTGCGAGCCGGTGACGCGGTAGGCCGACCGGTGGAACCCCAGCGAACCGCGGCCTGCCTGGGTGGGGACGAGTTCGCCGTCGTACTGGAAGGGCTGCGCCACGCCGACGACGCGCAGCACATCGCGCAGCGCCTGCTCGACGCACTCTGCAAGCCCTACAGCATCGCCGGGCAGCTGGTGCATGCCTCCGTCAGCATGGGCGTGGTGCTGCGCGCTCAGGCCGGTGCCAACGCCGACTCGCTGCTTCAGGAAGCGAGTATCGCGATGCGTGAAGCCAAGCGAGAGGGAGGCGCCCGCTACAGCGTCTTCGAGCCGTCGATGGGGGAGCGCGCAGCGCGGCGGGGCATTGTCGAAAGCGGGTTGCGCCGGGCGCTGCTTGAAGGCGAGCTGTTTGTCGTCTACCAACCCATCGTCGGCCTCGCCAGCGGCGTCTGCGTCGGGGCCGAGGCGCTGGTGCGCTGGCGCCACCCAAGCCAGGGCATCGTGCCGCCGGCGGAGTTCATCGAAGTGGCCGAAGAGACGGGCCTGATCGGCGCGATCGGCGAATTCGTTCTCAACGAGGCGTGCCGCGAGTTCGTGCGTTGGCTGCGCGCGTTGGGCGATCGCGCACCCCGCACAATGTCAGTGAACCTCTCGCGCGCACAGCTCACCGAGCCGGCGCTGGTCAACCAGGTGGCTCAAGCGCTGCGCTCCAGCGGCATGCCGGCCGCGAACCTTCAGCTGGAGGTGACCGAGACGCTGGCGGCACAAAACGCCGACGTGCAGGCTCGCCTGCACGAGTTGAAGTCGCTCGGACTGACGCTGGCACTCGACGATTTCGGAACCGGCTATTCGTCTCTGGCCAGCCTGCACCTGTTTCCGGTGGACGTGGTGAAGATCGACCGCTCTTTCGTCAGCCAAGCCGAGACGAGCCTGCACCACCGGGCGCTGATCGCCGCCACGGTGCGCGTCGCACACAGCCTGGGCATGGGAACGGTAGCCGAAGGCATCGAGACCACAGGCCAGGCCGCCGAGCTGGCCCGGCTGCAATGCGACAAGGGCCAGGGCTACCTCTTTGCCAAGCCGCTGGTCGCGGACGAAGCACTGCGCTGGATGGCGGCGCGGCCGCACGCTGGCGTCGATACGACGAGTGCCGTGCAACCAGCCAACGACGTCACCGTAGAGCAACTGATCGAAGGCTTGCGGCGCTCGAACGTGGCGATCGCGCTATTCGACCCGCAGGAACGGCTGGTCTTCGCCAACCGCAGCTTCGTCGATGTGCACTGCGGCGGCGCCGACGACGCGCAGACCTGGGAAGACATCATGCGCGGCGCCCACAAGCACCGGCGCGGCCTGCTCATCGACACCGTCGACATCGAAGGCTGGCTTACCGAAGCTCGCAGGCAATACCGCACGGGACCCCGGCGCGTGTCGAACTCGGACTTCTGCGGTGGCCGCAGCATGCTGGTTACCGAGGAGACGCAACCCGACGGATGGCAACTTGTGGTTTCGACCGACGTGACTTCGCTGAAGTCCTGCGAAGGCGACTTGCGGCGCGCAGGCGCCGACGGCATGCTGGGCGCAAGCGGCGATCCGAAGGCATCCTTGCGCGCAGTCGACTCCGGTGCCAATCGCCACGTCGACCAACAATAGAAACGTTGGTTTTTCGACAGATTGACCATCACCTCGCGACGCCGGGCGTGGCGGCCCTGGCACGCAGCGAGCACATCTACCTCGAGCAGCGCTTCAGCGACCACGCGCCGCTCGTCATCGACGACGACTTCAACCTTTAGGAACGCCTCTTCATGAACCTCGAAACGATCGAGATCGAAACCGCGCCCGACCCAGGCGCCAGCGTCATCGTGCTGCATGGCCTGGGCGCCGACGGCAACGACTTCGTGCCGGTGGCGCGCGAACTCGACCTCGCGGGCGCCGGGCCGGTGCGCTTCGTCTTCCCGCACGGGCCGATGCGGCCGGTGACGGTCAACGGCGGCCACGTCATGCGCGCCTGGTACGACATCTTCGGCGGCCTGGACGCGCGCCAGCGCGAAGACGAAGCCGGCCTGCGCGAATCGCAGGCGCTCGTCGACGCGCTCATCGCGAAGGAAAAGGCGCGCGGTGTGCCGGCATCGCGGATCGTGCTCGCCGGCTTCAGCCAGGGCTGCGCGATGACACTCATGACAGGCCTTCGCCACGACGAGCGCCTGGCCGGCCTGGTCGGCCTCTCGGGCTACCTGCCGCTCGCGGCCAAGGCCGAGGCCGAGCGCCACGCCACCAACCGCGACGTGCCGATCTTTCTCGCCCACGGCGTCTCTGACCCGGTGATCCCGATCGCGCGCGCGCGCCAGTCGCGCGACGTGCTGACGGCGCTCGGCCACGCCGTCGAGTGGCACGAGTACCCGATGCCGCACTCGGTGTGCGCGGCCGAGATCGACGACCTCGGCCGCTGGCTGCGCCGCGTGCTGGCCGTCTGAGGCTGACGCTGGCACCGCCGCCGGCGCTTCACCAGCCCGCTGGCGGCTTCTTCAGGACCGCGATCCGGCCCGCCTCGACGGCCATGTAGCCGCCGACGGTGAGGTCCTTGAAGATCCGGCTCACCATCTCGCGCGAGGCGCCGACGCGGTCGGCGATGTCCCGTTGCGTGAGCTTCTCGCGAACGCGGCGCTGCGGCCCGCCATCGACTGGATCGGAGAGGTCGTTGAGCAACCGGATGACGCGCGCATAGACGTCTTCAAGGGCGAGGCTCTTGACGCTTTCGGTGGCTTGGCGCACCGACCGGATCAGCTTGAGGATGAGGTGCGAGGCGAAGTCGGGATGGGCGGCGATGAACTGGCGCAGGTCGCCGGCGCTGACCACCGAGCAGGTCGTGGGCTCCAGCGTCATCACCGAGCTGCTGCGCACGCCGCCGTCGAGGCTGAGTTCGCCGACGGATTCGCCGGCGCCGTGCGTCGTGATCACGACCTCGCGGCCCTCGGCATGGGTCGCGTAGACCTTGACCCGGCCGCTGAGCAAGATGTAGATCGAGTCGGCCTGGTCGCCCTCGTGGATGAGCACGGCGTTGGCGGGATAGGCCCGGACGCCGCCCTGCATGGCGATCTCGCGGAGCAGGCCGGGGTCGAGCACATCGGCGGTGACGGGCGGCGCGCGCATCGGCGGGATTGTCGCTTTGCGATGTGAATAAGTCACAGCGCCAAGCCGCCTTCTGCCACTGACCGCGCCGGCCTGCCTTCCTAAGCTCGGTGTTCCTGAGAGCCACCGCTCGTTGCACCGACCGAAAGAAGGATCCGACATGCTCGAACCCGCCTCCGTCCGCCCCATGGCCAGCCAGATGGTGCCGCCCGCCGTCTGGCACTGGCTCGCCGCCGCTCTCGACGAGCTCGACTACGGCATCGTCCTGCTCTTCGACGGCATGACCGTCGTCCACGTCAACGACGCCGCCCGCGTCGAGCTCGACGAGAACCATCCGCTGCAGATGCTGGGCAGCGAGCTGCGCCCGAAGCTGGCACGCGACGTGGCGCCGCTGCACGACGCCGTCACCGCGGCGTCGCTGCGCGGCATGCGCCGCCTGCTCACGCTCGGCAAAGACGCCCAGCGCGCCAGCATCTCGGTGATTCCGCTCGAGGCGGCCGACGCCGGCCCGCGCGCGGTGCTGATCGTGCTCGGCAAGCGCGCCGTCTGCGAATCGCTGTCGGTGCAGGGCTTCGCGCGCGGCTACGGCCTCACCGGTGCCGAGACGCGGGTGCTGATCGCGCTCTGCAACGGCGTGCCGCCGGCCGAGATCGCCAAGCAGCTCGGTGTCGCCGTCTCGACGGTGCGCAGCCAGATCGGCAGCATGCGGCTGAAGACCGCGGCCGACAGCATCCGCGACTTGGTGCGGCAGGTCGCCGTGCTGCCGCCGGTCAAGGGCGCGCTCCGCCACAACGGCGCCACCCGACCGGCGCTGGCGTCGCAGTTCATGACGCAGAGCATGTCGACCGCCTGAGCGTCAGGCCGCCGCCGGCGCCGCCGCGCCGGCCGCGATCACGGCTTTCAGCGTCGCCGCGATGGCATCGGCGACGCGCACGAAGCCGTCGGCCGTCGGGTGCAGCTCGTTGCCCCAGTCGAGCGTGTACGGCGTCGACCTC
>JAYTYH010000212.1:0-2379 GCA_043742485.1 Rhizobacter sp. | reverse complement strand
GTCCGGGCTGGCAGAGCAGCCTGGTGCTCGGCAACAACGCGCCGGCGTTCAGCGGCGTCGGCCTGCAGCGCGCGTCGGGGTCGCGATCGAGCTCGCCGTGGCTGGCCTGGCTGGGGCCATGGAACTTCGAGATGTTCGCGGCCCAGGCCGAAGACGTGGGCCAGCCCGCGAACCCGTACTTCATCGGCCAGCGCCTGACGCTGCGGCCGCTCGATGGCATCGAGATCGGCCTGACCCGCACGGCGCAGTGGGGTGGGCGCGGCCGGCCGCAGGGGCTGAAGAGCTTCGTGCGCATGCTCGCCGGCACCGGCGTCAACGCCGACACGGCGCAGCAGGAGGCGGTCGACCCGGCGAACGAGATGGCCGGCTTCGACCTGCGCGCGCGCTGCCCGTCCGGCGCGCCGTGCGCCGTCTACCTGCAACTCATCGGCGAGGACCGCGCCGGGTTGTGGCCGTCGCGCTACCTCGGGCTGTACGGCATCGAGACCTGGTCGGCCGATGGCCGCGAGCGCTACTTCGCCGAGTATGCGGAGACGGCCTGCCGCACGCCGATCGGTCGGCCGGGCCTGAAGGGGTGCGCCTACCGCAACTACGCCTACCCGGAGGGCTACACGAGCGGTGGGCGCTGGGTCGGCGCCGGCGTCGGCCCCGATTCGCGGATACTGACGCTGGGCTGGCTGGATGCCGACACGGGCACGTCGATCCGGCTCAGCGCGGGGCGCGTCGGCGCGCGCACCGGGCGCTACTCGCCGTTCGTCGTCGACCCGGCGTACGCCGGGCGGCTGATCGGCGTCTCGGCACAGCGCGAGTTCCAGTGGGGCGCGGCCACCGTGGCGCCCGAGGTGGCCTGGCAGCACGTCAGCGCTTCACAGAGCGGTCAGAACGACCTGCGCATCGGTGCGCGCCTGCAGATGAGCCTGGACGCCACCGTCGCGGGCGCAGCCGGTGGGCTCGGCCGCTCGCTGTCGTCGGCCGCCGCGTCGAACTGGCAACCGCTGTGCCTCTCTGCCGGGCTGGTGCTCGGCGCGGCGCTGCTCGACCGCCCGGTCGACGATTACGTGCAGGGCCGTGTCGAGCGCCTGCCCGCCCGCGCACTGGGCAAGGTCGGCAGCGCGATCCCGATCGCCGGGGTCAGCCTGGCGAGCTTGTCGTGGTTCGCGCAACGCGGCACCGTGCAAGGTGACGTGGCGCAGAGCGCGCTGCTGGCCGGCGTGTCGGCGCTGGTAGTCAGCGAGGCCGGCAAACTCGTCGTCGACCGGTCGCGCCCGGTCAACGGCGTGGGGGCCAGTCGCTTCGGCGACGGCTCGCGCCAGCGGAGTTCATTCCCGTCGATCCACAGTGCGGTCGCGTGGGCCGTGCTGACGCCCTACGCGAAGTACTACGACGCGCCGTGGCTCTACGGCTTGGCTGCGCTCACCGCGGCGGGCCGGGTCGCCGAGCGCCAGCACTGGGTTTCCGACACCGTGGCCGGCGCGCTGGTCGGCTACTGGCTCGGCGATCGCTTCTACCGCGGCAGCGACGCGGCGACCGACGCGTCCGGCGTGCGCCTGTGGATATCGCCGCGCGCCGTGACGCTGCAGATGCTGTTCGACTGACCACTGGCCTCTCGCGCCGTTTTCCGAAGGCCGGTGTGCCTGTTGTCCGACATGGTGTGGCCGCGTTGTTTTCGATACTCGGGCAAGACTCACTCGGAACTCCGCCATGGAACTCGAACCATTGATGGGCCGCTACTTCCGGCTCAAGCAAGAACTCTCGATTGCTTACCGTGCCCGCCCCTGGCTCGGCAGCCGCATCGATCGGCTCGCCGACGATCTCGCGGCGACCGAACGCGAGATCGGTGCATTGCAGGCGGTCGCGCGCGAATCGACCGGCACAGTGGCGCAGGGCATGCATCGTGGATAGGCTGCAGCGTCAAGCTGCCGGTATCGCGGCGTACCGCACGATCGCACCGGTGGTGTTCGAGAGTGAGTCGAGGTTGACATTCAAGCGCCTGCGTCGCCCGACTCGCCTGCCGACGCTGAATCTGTTGACCGGCTTCTCGGGCTACCTCGCCCGGCTCAACTGGCTGTTCGTCGGGCGCTGATCAGCGCCGACCGGCGCGGCGCACCATCGCCAGGGGCCGCTTGCCTTTCAGCTGTCGCTCGATGCCGTCATTGAGGCTGCTGCGCAGCGCGATCACGCGTTCGACGTGGCCGTAGACGCCGGGAAATCGCAGGTCCAGCCAGAGCCACAACGTGCAGGCGCGCAGCGCCTGTTCCATGCGGTCGAGCCGGCTGTGACCGTCCACATCGTCGAGGAACCACGGCGTGCCGGCCTTGCCCGTCAGCGCGTGGTTGCTCGCCCAATCGACGTAAGCCTGAACCTGCGATTCGGTGCGCG
>JAYTYH010000211.1:0-2724 GCA_043742485.1 Rhizobacter sp. | reverse complement strand
CTGGTCGCGGCCGTGCTCGGTGTCTGCGCCGCAGCAGCCAGCGGTCAGGCCTCGGCGCCCGCCGCGCCAACAACGACGGCGAGCACGGCGAAAGCAGTCTTCGCCGGCGGCTGCTTCTGGTGCGTCGAGTCCGATTTCGACAAGGTCGTCGGCGTCCTGTCGACGACCTCGGGCTACACCGGCGGCACTGTGCCGAACCCGACCTACGAGCAAGTCTCGGCCAAGACCACCGGCCACGCCGAGGCCGTGGAAATCGTCTTCGACCCGCGCAAGGTGAGCTACGAGAAACTGGTCGAGCACTTCTGGCGAACGATCGATCCGACCACCAAGGATCGCCAGTTCTGCGATGTCGGCAGCCCCTATCGCACAGCGATCTTCGCCCAGGACGCCGAGCAGCTCAGGATCGCCCAGGCATCGAAGGCGGCGCTCGAGAAATCGAAACCGTTCAAGGAACCGGTCGTCACCGAAGTCGTCACCGGCGGCCCGTTCTACCCGGCCGAGGCGTACCACCAGGACTACTACCGGAAAAATCCGGTCCGCTACAACTATTACCGCCTGTCCTGCGGCCGTGACGCCAGGCTCAAGCAACTGTGGGGAAGTCAGGCGGCAGGCCACTGAACCGCGTGGCATCGGCGCCGCCCCGCACGTGCAAAACGGTGCAGGAACTCGCCCGCTCCGGCGTCATTGCGGCAAAGGGGGGTATGAATGTGGGATGTCGTCCTACAGCTAGGTGGTTCGCCATTGGGCAATGTGTAGAACCTTTGCAGAGGCATACGGTCCCTGCGGGTTCAACTGAGGAAGCCCCCATGTCCACCACATCCCCCATCACCAACCTGTCAGACCTGTACGTCGACGAACTCAAGGATCTCTGGTCCGCCAACGACCAGATGGCGCGCGCGCTGAAGAAGATGGCGCCCGCAGCCTCCCACCCGAAGCTCAAGGACATGATCGAAACGTCGCAGATGGGCATCTCCGGCCACACCGACCTGCTCAAAGCGCTGATCGCCAACCAGGGCGAAAAGGTATCCAAGGAACACTGCAAAGGGATGGAAGGCCTGGTCACCGAGGCGCTCAAGCACACCATCGAAGAGGGGCCGGAAAAGGGTCCGGTTCTCGACGCGGTGATCATCGCCCAATACCAGCGCATGACGCACTACGGCATCACCGGATTCGGCACGGTCGCCGCGTTCTCCAAGGCCCTCAAACTGCAGGACGACAACAAGCAGCTGCGCGCCGCGGTCAAGGACATGTACGTGGCGGACGAACTCATGACGCAACTCGCCGAAGCCGCCGTAAACGTCAAGGCCGCAGACGAGTAACCGCGGCCCGGGCCGGGGTTCATTGCGGAACGAACTGCCCGACGGTCGCCGACGGCGGCTCGACCACCCCGCTTGCGGCTGGTAACGCCGCCTGCGGGCCCGCCAGTTGCAGCGATTCCATCAATTCGGCGGCCATCGATTCAAGCAATCGGATCTCGGGCTCGTCGAAGCTGCGCGGTTTTGTGTCGAGCACGCACAGCGACCCGTACACATGGCCGTCGGCGTCGCGCAGCGGTGCGCCGGCGTAGAAGCGCAAACCGCGTTCGCGCAACACCGGGTTGTTCGCGAAGCGCGGGTCGCGTTCGATGTCTTCGACGACCACCGTGTCCGCGTTGGCGACGACGTGGCCGCACATCGACAGCGAGCGCGAAATTGCCAGGCCATCGGCGCCCGGTGAGCCGTCAACGGCCGACGCGGCCAGCGCCCCGCCCGCGCCGCGCACCTGCTGCGAGGACTCGTCGATCAGCGAAACCAGCGCCAGCGGCATGTCGAAGATGTCGGCGGCGCGTTTGGCGGCCTGGTCGAAGCGCTGGCGCAACGCGTCGTCGAGGATGCCGCTGGCGCGCAGCGCGCGAAGCCGCGCGACGTCGGCCTCAGGCACCGGCGCTCGCAGGTAATCCGCGCCGAGCGCCGGGCCGAGACGCTGGCTGATGCGCATCACAGTCTCGTCGATCGACGTGGCGACCGCGTCGGCGCCGAGCGCCTTGTAGCCGGCCTCGTCGAGCAGCACCGCTGGGGCGTTCCAAAGGGCCAGCACGATGTGCAGGTCGGGCCAGCGGCGGCGCAACCGGCGGCACAGGTAGCGCACCTGCGTCTGTGGCTCGGGGCTGAAGTGCGACAGGCAAACGGTGGTCGCGCCCTGCAGGTCGAGTGTCGCGAAAAAGCCGGCGTTCGAGACCCCGGCGGGGCGGTGCTCGGCGGTCACGCCGGCGAGCGACAGTGCGTGCTCGAGCATGCGGGCGGCCAGCGTGTCGACCTCCCACTTGCCACCGATGCAAACGACCTTCGGCCGGCCGAGCCCGGCCGGCGCTGGCTGCAGCTCGCGCAACTCGTCGATGACGCGGTCCATGCCCGAGACGACCCGGTGCCGGTGCTCGGCGGTCGCGACGCTGTCGTGATCGCCGCTCGCCAGGCGCAGCGCCGGGATGCCGATCCGATGATAGAAGTCGGCCGCGCTGCCAGCCTCGGCCTGTTCGGCGGCGATCTCGATCGCGTCCTCGACATCGCCGGCCAGCAGCCGCTGATACAGGCGTGTCGGCAACTCGAGTGCCGGTTGGCTGCCGAGCAGCACATCGAGAAATTGCAAGTGCGGCAGGTGCCGGCCGATCACCAGCAGGCAGACCGTCAACGGCGTCGACATGACCAGGCCGATCGGGCCCCAGAGCGTGGCCCAGAAGGTCGCCGC
>JAYTYH010000210.1:0-10777 GCA_043742485.1 Rhizobacter sp. | reverse complement strand
ACCGCCACCCCCCGCATGGCCGGGGCACGGTGGGCATGGTGGCCGTGCACCCGAACAGCCGCAACGTGATCCCGGGCCGGGTGAAGTTCAGCATCGACTTGCGCAACGCCGACGATGCGCTGTGCGCCCTGATGGACGCCGACATCCGAGCACGCTGCTCTCAGAGATGGGCGTCGACGCCTACTTCCTCGAGTACGACGACGCCCGCTCGGGCGACTTCAAGCCGCTGCGCCACCTGCCGAAAGGCAAGACCGTGGTGCTCGGCCTCGTCACCACCAAGCTCGGCCAGCTCGAGTCGAAAGACGACCTCAAGCGGCGCATCGACGAGGCCGCCCGGTACGTGCCGCTGGAGCAACTCTGCCTGTCGCCGCAGTGCGGCTTTTCGAGCACCGTGCACGGCAACGACATCGCCGTCGAAGCGCAGCGCGCCAAGCTGCGCCTGATCGTGGAAGTGGCCGACGAGGTCTGGGGCGGCCACTGACATCCGGCGGCCGAGCGCGGCGATCGTCCTCGCCCCGCCGTCGTCGGCTCTCAGGGCGTCTTGACGGTCAGCTTGTTGTCGACCGACTTGACGCCGTCCGTGCCGCGCGCCACCGCAGCGGCTCGGTCGACAGCGACGACGCTTTCCTGGTGGCCGTTCAACGTGACGACGCCGTCCTTGCTGTCGACGTCGATCTGCATCGCCTTCACGTCGGCGGCGGCGAGCAGCGCCGTCTTCACCTTGGCTGTGAGTGCGCCGTTGTCGAGCTTGTTCTCGACATTGCCGAGCGCCTGGCTTGCGCCAGACATTGCGCTGCTGGCCATGGCGCTGGCTGACGCGCCTACCGCCGGCATCGAGGGCGTGCTGTAGGTCGTCGTCGTGGCGGTGCCGCTCGGTGTCTCGGTGGTCGTGCTGGTTTTCTGGCAACCGGCGAGCATGGCGCCGACGCCGACGCCGACGAGCGCGGTGACGAGGGCAAGGGAACGACGGGCGAAGTGGGAAGCTGGCTTCATGGCGGTCTCCGGAGTAGGGGCCATCCGAGATGGTCTTTCGCGAATTTTCGGGCAAATCGGCGGGCTGGCGGCGAACCGGCTCAAATCGACGCTGAAGCGGCCCGCGGCCTGATCTTTTGCAACAGCTCGATCAGCAGGGCTCGTTCCGCGAGAGAAAGACCGGCCAGGGCCGGCCCTTCCATCGTCGCCGAGATACGGCGCGAGCGTTCGGCCAGCGTGCGGCCTTGCACCGTCAAGTGGATGTGCTGGGCACGGCGATCGCGGGTGCTGCGCACGCGCTCGATCCAGCCCCGCTCGGCCATCCGATCGAGCGTAACGGCGAGGTTCGGCGGCGAGATGTCGAGCGCTTGGCCGAGCTGCTTCTGGTTCACCTCGTCGTTCGAGGCAACCAGCATCAGGATCGAGAACTCCGGCACGCGCAGGTCGAGGCCCTCCATGTGGCGGCTGAACACCTTGCGCATCTCGAGCGCAGCCCGCGAGGCCGCGTAGCCCACGAGGTGGTTGAGCGCCGAGTCGTCGAGGGGGCGGGCCGCGCGCCGCGGTTCGGCGGGTTTGGTCACCGGTGCGCGAGCGCGGGGTGCGCCGACGGCGCCTTCGGCCCTCACGATGGCGTCGCCTTCTTGCGCGCCGCACCGAGATAGGTTTCGATCACGCGCGGGTCGCGGGCGAGGTCGACCGCCGGGCCGTGCAGCGCGACCTCGCCCATCTCGAGCACGTAGCCGTAGTCGGCGACCTCGAGCGCCGCGCGGGCGTTCTGCTCGACGAGCAGGATGGTCACGCCGGTGGCACGCAGCGCCGCGATGGTGGAGAAGATGTCGCGCACGACCAGTGGCGCCAGGCCGAGGCTCGGCTCGTCGAGCATCAGCAGCGCCGGCCGACTCATCAGGGCACGGCCGACGGCGAGCATCTGGCGCTCGCCGCCCGAGAGCGTGCCGGCCAGTTGCTGGCGGCGCTCGCGCAGGCGCGGAAACAGCATGTAGACCTCGCCGAGCGCCTTCGCCGAGTCTTTGGCGTTGCCAAGCCTGACCTGCCGATAGGCTCCCAGCAGGAGGTTGTCTGCCACCGACATCGTCGCGAACAGCGCCCGCGTCTCCGGCACCAGCGCGATGCCGCGCATCACGCGTTCCTCGAGCGCGAGCAGGTCCATGGGCTTGCCGTCGTAGACGATGGTGCCCTTCGACGGCAGCACACCCATCAGCGCGTTGAGCAGCGTCGACTTGCCGGCGCCGTTCGGGCCGATGACGGTGATGACCTGGCCAGCGCTGGCCGTGAGGTCGATGCCGTGCAGCACCTCGGCACGGCCGTAGCCGGCGTGGAGATCGCGGACTCTGAGCAGGTCAGCCATGCTTATGGGGCCCATGTTTGGGGCACGCGCTGGCCAAGGCCATCGGGTACACGATGGCCTCGGCCCGAACCGCGGCACGGATGCATGCGACGAGCGACTGCCGATCCCGAGCGGCCATAGAACCGGGCACGTGGGCGACCATCTCAATGCTCCGTTCCGAGATAGGCAGCCCGCACTGCCGGCGACGCCTGCACTTCCTCCGGCGAGCCTTCGATCAGCTTGGTGCCGAACTCCATCACCACGACGCGGTCGACGAGGCCCATCACCAGATCCATGTCGTGCTCGACGAGCAGGATCGAAAGGCCCTCGCCGCGCAGCTGGCGCAGCACGCCGGCGAGGCTTTTCTTTTCCTTCAGGCGCAGGCCGGCGGCGGGCTCGTCGAGGAGCAGCAGCGTCGGGTCGGCGGCCAGCGCCCGGGCGATCTCCATCAGCCGCTGCTGGCCGAGCGCGAGATTGCCGGCCTGCTCGTGCATGAGCTCGCCGATGCCGATGCGCTGCAGTTGCCGCTCGGCCTCCTTCATCAGGGCGCGCTCTTCGGCGCGGTCGGTGCGCAGCATGGCCGACGGCACGCCGCGCTTGCCGCGCAGATGGGCGCCGAGGGCGACGTTCTCGAGCACCGTCATCGACGCGATCATCTTGACGTGCTGGAAGGTGCGCGAGACGCCCTGGCGGGCGATCTCGCGTGAGCGGGCACCGTCGATGCGGCGGCCGAGCAGCGTCACTTCGCCGCTTGTCGCCGGCAGCACGCCGGTGACGAGGTTGAAGGTGGTCGACTTGCCGGCGCCGTTCGGCCCGATCAGGCCGAGGATCTCGCCGGCCCGGACGTTGAAGCTGACGTCGTTGACGGCGACCAGGCCGCCGAACTCCTTGCGTACCGCGCGGACGTCGAGCACGACCTCGCCCTGGGCCGGCTTCTGCCGCGCCGGCAGGGCCGGTGCCGAAGCCCAGTCGACCTTGCGGCGGACCCGCGGCAGCCAGCCTTCGACGAAGGCGAAGATGCCGTCGCGCGCGTACTGCAGCATCAGCACCAGCAGCACGCCGAAGACGATGATCTCGTAGTTGCCGCTGGTGCCCATCAGCTTCGGCAGCCAGACCTGGAGCTGGTCTTTCAGGATCTGGACGACGCCGGCGCCGACCAGCGCGCCCCAGACATGGCCGACGCCGCCGAGCACCGCCATGAACAGGTACTCGATGCCCATGTTGAGACCGAAAGGCGACGGGTTCACGGTGCGCTGGAAGTGCGCGAAGAGCCAGCCCGAGACGCTCGCCAGCAAGGCCGCCAGCACGAACGCCGTGACCTTGACGCGAAAGGTGTTCACGCCCATCGCCTCGGCCATCGTCGTGCCGCCCTTGACGGCGCGGATGGCGCGGCCGACGCGTGAGTCGAGCAGGTGGGTGACGGCGAGGGCGGCCGCCAGCACGATCGCCCAGAGCAGGTAGAAGAAGCTGCGACCGGTGTTGAGCGTGGTGCCGAAGAAAGTGATGGGCGGGATGCCGAGCAGGCCGTCGTACTTGCCGAGGAAGTCGAGGTTGCCGAGCAGGTAGAACAGCGACAGACCCCAGGCGATCGTGGCCAGCGGCAGGAAGTGGCCCGACATCCGCAGCGTCACCCAGCCGAGCCCGAGCGCGGCCAGGCCGGTGACGACGAGGCCGATCCAGACCGTGAACCACGGCGAGACGCCGTAGGTGAGCGTCAGGTAGGCCGCCGTGTAAGCGCCGAGGCCCACGAACGCCGCCTGCCCGAAAGAGGTGAGGCCGGCGACGCCGGTGAGCAGCACCAGGCCGATCACGACCAGCGTGTAGAGGCCGATGTAGTTGGCCTGCGTGATCCAGAACTCGGGCACCGGCGCGAGCGGGAACACGACGAGAAAGATCGCGAAGACGACGAGGGCGGCTCTGCGAAAGTTCATGGCGCGGTCCCGCCGCCGGGCCGGCCCAAGGCGGGACGCGCCCCCTCGGGGGGCAGTGAACGAAGTGAGCGTGGCGGCACCATCACTCTTCTTCGTCGTCGTGGCCGTGCTGGAAGGAACGCCAGAGCAGTACCGGAAGAATCAGCGTAAAAACGATGACCTCCTTGAAGGCGCTGGCATAGAACGAGCTGAAGCTTTCCAGCACGCCGACGAGCAGCGCGCCGAGGAAGGCGGCCGGATAGCTCGCCAGGCCACCGAAGATGGCGGCGACGAAGCCCTTGAGGCCGATCAGGAAACCGGAGTCGTAGAAGATCGTCGTCGTCGGCCCGATCAGCAGGCCCGACAGCGCGCCGAGGAAGGCAGCGAGGCCGAAGCTGAGCTTGCCGGCACTCGAGGTCGAGATCCCCATGAGGCGGGCACCGAGCCGGTTCACCGCCGTCGCCCGCAATGCCTTGCCGCGCAACGTGCGCTCGAAGAACAGGAAGAGCGCCACGATCAGCACCACCGAGACGGCGAAGATGATGATCGTCTGGCCGCTCAGCAGCAGCGAGCCGGCGGCGAAGCGCTGGTCCCAGAAGCTCGGGTTGCGAAAGCCCTCGGCGCCGAAGAAGACGAGGCCGAGGCCGGTCAGCGCGAAATGCACGCCAACAGAAACGATGAGCAGCACGAGCACGCTGGCGTCGGCCAGGCGCTGGTACGCCAGCCGATAGACGAGCGGTCCGAGCAGGGTGACGATGGCCATCGCCAGCGCGCTCTGCACGAGCAACGGAAACTTCTGCGGCGCCGCCCACATCGTGACCGCCGTCACCACCGCCGGCAGCAGCAACGTGCGCAGCAGGCCGCGCAGCAAAAGCGAGGCCGGCAGGCCGCGCCGCAGCGCATCGACCAGATCGAGCAGCGCCGCCACCGCGGCCAGCCCGAGCAGCATCCAGACCGTGCCCGGCACCTTGCCGAGCTGCAGCAGCGCCAGCGTCAGCGCCCCGTAGGCGACGAACTCGCCCTGCGGGATGAAGATGACGCGGGTGACGGCGAAGACCAGCACCGTCGCCAGCGCGAGCAGCCCGTAGACGGCGCCGTTGGTGGCGCCGTCGAGCAGCAGGATGCCGGCGATCGAAAGATCCATCGTTCGGGAGCTATTGAAGCGTCGCCGTCCGGTCGATCACTTCACGACCTGCCAGTCGCCGTTCACGATCTTCAACAGCACGCCGGTCTCGGGCGTGTAGCCGAAGTGGTCGGTCGTCGTCCAGCTGAGTACGCCTTGCGAAACCGGGGTGCGGCCCATCGTCTCGAAGGCGTCTTTCAGGGCGGCGCGGAACTCGGCGGTGCCGGGCCTGGCCTTCTTGAGCGCGATCGGCACCGCCTTCTGCAACACCACCATCACGTCGAAGGCGTGGGCGGCGAACTGGTTGGCCGTGCCCTTGCCGTAGGCGGTTTCGAACTGGTTCTTGAACTGCATGCCGAGCGTCTTGCTGGCGTTCGAGTCGGGCAGCTTCTCGGCGACCACCGCCGGCCCCGACGACACGAACGAGCCCTCGACATCGGCGCCGCCGACGCGGATCAGGTCCATCGTCGCCGCGCCGTGGGTCTGGTAGATCCTGCCCTTCGGGTAGCCGCGCTCGACCAGGCCGCGGTGCGGCATGGCGGCGCCGCTGCCCGAGGCGGCGACGAGGATGGCGTCGGGGTTGGCGGCGACCAGCTTGAGCGCCTGGCCGGTGACGGCGGTGTCGCTGCGCGCGAAGCGCTCGACGTCGACCTGCTTGATGCCGGCCTTCTCGGCCGCCGCGCCGAGGTCTTTCAGCCAGGCCTCGCCGTAGCCGTCGGAGTAGCCGAGAAAGCCGTAGGTCTTGACGCCGAGCTTCTTCCACTGCTCGATGATCGGGATCGCCATCACCGCGGTCGACTGCGGCATCCGGAACGACCAGCCGTCCTTGCTTTCGGGAAGGTTCGCCGGCGAAAGCATCAGCTGCGCCGTCTTGCCCTCGACGCACACATCGGCCATCGCGATGGCGACCGGCGTGGTCACCGAACCGACGATGACGTCGGCCTTGTCCTCGGTGATCAGGCGGCGCGTGTTCTGCACGCCCTTGGTCGAGTCGGTGGCGTCGTCGAGGACGATGACGTTGAGCTTCTCGCCGGCGATCTCCTTGGGCCAGAGCGCAATGCCGTTCTTGGTCGGGATGCCGAGTGCCGAGGTCGGACCGGTGAGCGAGATGCTGACGCCGATGGTGATGTCGGCGAGAACGGCGCTGCTGCCGAAGGCGAGTGCGAGGCCGGCGGTCAGGCGGATCAGTTTCGTCGTCATGTCTCTTGTCTCCGGTAATGTTCTGGGGCGGCCTCGAAGCTCGGATCTCAGGTGCAAAGCGCCCTGATGTCGTCTGGAACGGAGATGGCGCGCAGGCGGTCGGCGTTCTCGCTGTCGCGGCGCACGAAGACACGCGTCTCGCGACCTTCGCAGATGAGCGTCTCGCCGCGGGTGACGCGGTGATGCTGGACGAAGGCCTTGTTGCTCCAGGATTCGACGTGGGTGGCGATCGTCAGCGTCTCGGCGTAGGTGGCGGCGGTGACGAATTTCGTGGCGATCTCGAGCAGCGGCGTGCCGACGATGCCGCGCGTCTTGACCAGCTCGCGCCACGGCTCGACGCCGCATTGCATGAAGAACGAGAGCGAGGCCGCGTCCATCCAGCGCTGGAAATTGGGATAGAAGACGATGCCCGCCGGGTCGCAGTCGCCGAACTGGACCTGCACGGTGAAGGTGGTGGTGCGCGGCATGTCAGTGGCTCGAAAGCGCCCCCCTCGGGAGGGGCAGCGAACGCAGTGGGCGTGGGGGCTTCATCAGGTGTGTGATCCTGGAAGGATCACATCGCGGTCGCGGCCCGCGTACATGCGAGACACGTCGACGCCGCGCTTCGTCAGCACGGCGCGCTGGTTGATCGAGCCCTTGTCGGTGATCTCGCCGCTGTCGATCGAGGGCGGCTGCGCCATCAGCAGCGCGCGGGCGACGCGGGTGGCGCTGCCGGTGCCGCTCGAATGCATGACGTCGACCAGGCGCTGGAAGAAGGCGCGCAGCCGGGCATCGCCGACGACGATGTGCGCCGGTGCGTTGTCGGGCAGGCCGGCGTAGGCGCGGCAGGCATCGAGGCGCGGAAAGATCAGGATGCCGATCTCGCCGCGGTCGATGCCGGCGATGACCACGTCCTGCACCAGCGGGTCGCCGGCGGCGATGATCATGGCGCGCAGCGGGCCGACCGACACGAATGTACCGGTCGAGAGCTTGAAGTCTTCGGCGATGCGGCCGTCGAACATGAAGCCGCGCTCGGGATGGGCCGCGTCCATCGGCCGGGCGGCGTCGCCGCTGCGGTAGAAGCCCTCGTCGTCGAAGGACTCCGCCGTCTGCTCCGGCGCGCGCCAGTAGCCGGGTGTCACGTTCGGGCCGCGGTAGCGCACCTCCTGCTTGGCGCCGGGGCCATCGCCGTCGGGCACGAGCTTCATCTCGAGGCCGGGCGCCGGCAGGCCGATGTGGCCCGACTTCACCTCGTGCGCGTTGGCGCAGATGGCGAACGGCGCAGTCTCGGTCATGCCCAGGCCGGTGAGCATCCTCACGCGGTGGCCGATCTCCTGCTCGGCGACACGGTCGAGCTTGTCCCAGACCGGCTGTGACAGGCCGGCGCCCGAGAAGAAGAGCATGTTGACCCGGCTGAAGAAGGTCTTCCTCAGCACGGCATCGACTTCGAGCGCGTTGGCGATCTCCTCGAAGCCCTTGGGCACGTTGAAGTAGATCGTCGGCGCGATCTCGCGCAGGTTGCGCAGCGTCTCGCCGATCAACGCCAGCGTCGGCTTGCCCTCGTCGATGTAGAGCGTGCCGCCGTTGTAGATCGTGATGCCGACGTTGTGGTTGCCGCCGAAGGTGTGGTTCCACGGCAGCCAGTCGACCAGCACCGGCGGCTCGGCCTGCAGCGACGGGAAGCACTGCCGGATCATCTGCTGGTTGGCGCACAGCATGCGCTGCGTGTTGATCACGCCCTTGGGCAGCCTGGTCGAGCCCGAGGTGAACAGGAACTTGGCGATGGTGTCGGCGCCGACCTTCGCGTGGGCCGCGTCGACGGCGTCGGTGGCCGTGGTCGCGAGCCAGCTTGGCAACGACTCGGTGGCGCGGCCCGCGACCTCACCGACGCCGAGCACCACGCGCACGTCGGCCGGCACCGCCGCCGTGATCGCCTTCGCGAAGGCCGTGCCGTCGGCGGCGAAGACGGCGCCTGGCGTGAGCAGGCCGAGGATGTGGCGCAGCTTGGCGTGGTCTTGCGAGAGCAGCGAATACGCCGGCGACACCGGCGCGAACGGCACGCCGGCGAGCATGGCGCCGAGGCCGAGCAGCAGATGCTCAATGTCGTTGTCGGACAGGATCGCGAGCGGCCGCTCGATCGAGACGCCACGGTCGATCATCGCCTGCGCCAGCGAGCGCGCCGTGCGCAGCGCCTCGCCGTAGCTGACTCGGCGCCAATCGCCCCCGTTCACGCGCTTGGCGACCAGCGTGCGCTCGGGCACGGTCTCGGCCCAGTGCAGGAAGCGATCGGTCAGGCGGAGCGCGTAGGGCGCCAGCGGCTCGGTCGAGGTGACGAGCGTGGCGCCGTCGGCACGGCGTTCGAAATGGGCGCTCGTCGAGCCGCCGAGCGGCAGTGCGCGGTAGCTCGGCAGTGGCGTCGCCGTGACGGCCGATGTCACGACTTCTTCACCTTGCCGGCCTTGCCGTCGAGAAAGTCGCGCACGCGCGACTTGGCGGCGTCGTCGCCCTGCGCGATTGCGGCCATCAGCGATTCGGCGAAGAGGCCCTGCTCCTGGCTCATGTCGGCGATGCGCGGCAGCGCGTGCATCACCGCGTAGTTGGAGAGCGGCGCGTTGGCGGCGATCTTCTTTGCCAGCTCGAAGGCCTTGGCGAGGCCGGCGCCGGCCTCGACGAGGTATTGCGACAGGCCGATGGCCTGGCCCTCGGCGGCGTCGTGCACGCGGCCGGTGAGCATCATGTCGGCCATGCGCGCGACGCCGATCAGGCGCGGGATGCGGGCCGAGCCGCCACCGCCGACGAAGAGGCCGCGCTGGCCCTCGGGCAGGCCGTAGAAGGTGCTGTCTTCGGCGACGCGGACGTGCGCCGAGGCCGCCAGCTCGAGGCCGCCGCCGACGACGGCACCGTGCAGCACGGCGACGACGGGCACGCGGCCGAACTGGACCTGCTCGAAGGCCGCATGCCACGAGCGCGAGTGATGGATGCCCTCGGCGACGCTGCGTTCGCCGAGCTCGGAGAGGTCGAGGCCGGCGCAGAAGTGATCGCCGTCGCCGCTGAGCACGACGGCGCGTGCCGAGGCCGGCAGGTTGACGAAGGCCGTGTGCAGCTGCGCGACCAGGGCGTCGTTGAGGGCATTGCGCTTGGCCGGGCGCATCAGGCGGATGTGAACCACCGCCTCGTCCGACTCGATGCGCAGCAGCGCAGCGTCTGTTCCGGAGTTTTCCATTGCTTAAGAATCGTAATTAGATCGGTCGGCGCCGCAGGTAGGGAAAGCCTTCATTCCCGGGCCGACTTTCATTACTGGATTTAAGCAAACCAAGGGTGAGCCGAACCTCGTGACGTAGCGATCGCCAACCCCGACATGCAGATCGTGATCGCCCATCCGAGCTGGCCCTGGGCAAGACGAAGCCATCTCGCTGGCCATGTGCTGCTGAAGCGGGCTTGCACTGCCAGCCCGCTGAACTACGTTCAGCGGCGATGAGCCTTTCGGCTCGCCGATGCTGCGTATTGAGGAGCGAGGGTCGTCGAGGCGACGGCCCTCATCCATCCTCAACCAGGTATTCCTCATGACCTTCAGCAAGCGCAGATTCCTTCAGCTCACCGCCATCCACCTCGCCGCCCTGGCTCTCGTCGCCTGCGGCGGCGGCGGCGGCGACACCGCCGCCACCGGAGGCACCGGCGGGACGGGCGGCAGCGGCGGAACGGGCGGCACCGGCGCGCTGGTCATCACCGGCACCAGCAACATCCCCGACGCGGGCACGAACATCGTTCCGGACGCCGGCTTGCCGAGCTCGGGCTCGACCGTGGTGACGTCGACGAACCTGCTCAACGTGGCGATCAACAGCCTCGTCAACAGCAACCTGCGCTTCTTCACGGTGCCGCTGGCCGGCACCGCGCCACCGGCCATCAACAGCAGCTACGCCATCGTCATCGACGGTGCCACCAGCGGCTCCGCCCTGGTGCTCACGGTCACCAACGCGCTGACGGCCAAGACCTACTCCTTCAGCTCCGAATCGGGCACCGTGAAGATCACGGCGCTGTCGGCCACGAGTGTCGACCTGCTGTTCACCAACGTCACCCTGCATCCGACGCCCAACGCCGACCCGGCCGGCGCCTTCGCCACCGGCAAGGTGATCCTGAACGGTACCGTCACCTTGCCACGCCGCTGATCGGATCCGGCGCTGCGCTCGGTGGCGTCGTGTGCGTCAGTCGAGGGCGGCGCGGGCGGCGGCGTGGTCGGCCTTGAGCGGC
>JAYTYH010000209.1:0-2842 GCA_043742485.1 Rhizobacter sp. | reverse complement strand
CCAGCGGCCGCGTGCTCGCGGTGGATCGCGCCGGGCCGGTGTGGCGCGTGAAGATTCTCAGCGCCGAAGGCGAGGTGCGCGTGGTCGTCGTCGACGCCGCCAGCGGCCGCGTCGTGGGCTGAGGCCGACCCACCAGGCCCGTCGCGCGTGCGCGTCCTGCTGATCGAGGACGACGCCGCCTTGCGGCTCGGCCTGGCGCGCCAGCTCGAGGCCGACGGCTACCGCGTCGACCACGCCGCAGACGGCGCAGACGGCCTGTTCCAGGCGCAGGAGTACCCCGTCGATCTCGTCATCGTCGACCTCGGCCTGCCCAAGCTCAGCGGCATCGACGTCGTCAAGCGGCTGCGCGGCGAGGGCCGCACGCTGCCGATCCTCATCCTCACTGCGCGCGGCAGTTGGCAGGACAAGGTCGTGGGCCTCGAGGCCGGCGCCGACGACTACCTCGTGAAGCCGTTCGAGTACCCCGAGCTCGCCGCGCGCGTGAAGGCGCTGCTGCGCCGCTCGCTCAAGGCCGCTTCCGACGTGCTCACGCTCGGGCCCTTCGCCATCGACTTCTCGGCGCAGTCGG
The DNA here is from genome assembly GCA_043742485.1 of Rhizobacter sp. Lineage (GTDB taxonomy): Bacteria > Pseudomonadota > Gammaproteobacteria > Burkholderiales > Burkholderiaceae_C > Schlegelella_A. Next base: position 2,274 of record JAYTYH010000209.1, on the reverse strand, counting down.
CGCGACTCGGCGGAGCCGCCGTCGAGCTCACCGCCTTCGAATACCGGCTGCTCGAATTCCTGGTGCGCGAGCGTGCCCGCGTCGTCAGCAAGCAGGAGCTCGCCGACTACCTGTACCCGCACGACGAAGACCGCGACAGCAACGTGCTCGAGGTGCTGATGGGCCGCCTGCGCAGGAAGCTCGACCCCGACGGCACGCTGGCGCCGATCGAGACGCTGCGCGGGCGCGGCTACCGGTTCACGCTCGGATGAAGTGGCGCGATTCGCTGCGCGCGCGCCTGATGCTCGGCGCGGCAGCGATGCTGATCGTGTTCCTCGCCGGCGCCGGCTGGGCCGTGCAGCGCGCCCACGAAGAAAGCGTGCGCGCGGCGCGATACGCCCGGCTGCAGGGCACCGTGTACCTGCTGCTCGCGGCGGCCGAGGTCGATGCCTCCGGCGCCCTCGTCATGCCGCCTTCGTTTCCCGAGCCACGCCTCTCGCTGCCCGGCTCCGGCCTCTACGCGAGCATCGTCAATGTCACGCGGCACGAGACCTGGCGCTCGGCCTCACAGGTGGGGGTCCAAGCGCCGCTGCCGCCCGCGGTGAGCACCGGGCAGTGGCGCTACGAAGTCGCGAGCGCGGCCGGGCGCAGCTACCTCGCCGTGGCCACCGGCGTGTCGTGGGCCGGCAGCGGGGGTGCGGTGCCGCTGGTCCTCTCGGTGGTCGAAGACAAGGCCGAATTCGACCGCGAGATCGCCGTCTTCGAGCGCACGTCGTGGTCCTGGCTCGGTGGCGCCGCGCTGCTGCTGCTCGCCTCGCAAATGCTGCTGCTGCGCTGGGGCCTGGCGCCGCTCGGCGCGGCCACGCGCGAGATCCGCGCCATCGAGCACGGCGAGCAAGCCACGGTCGAGGGCCGCTACCCGGTGGAGGTGGCGGCGCTCACCGACAACCTGAACACCCTCATCGCCCATGAGCGGCAGCGCCAGGCGCGCTACCGCGAGGCGCTGAGCTTTCTCGCGCACAGCCTGAAGACGCCGCTGGCCGTGCTGCGCACGGCCCTGAGCGAGCCGGCAACGCTGCCGGCCGCGGTGGCTGCGCAGGTCGCGCGCATGGACAGCATCGTCCAGCACCAGCTCGGCCGGGCCGCCGCGAGCGGCGCCTCGCGCTTCGTGCCGGCGCTGGCGCTGGCCCCGGTGCTCGAGCGTGTGCGCGATTCACTCGCCAAGGTGTACGCCGACAAGGTCCTCGCGTTCACGCTCGACTGCGCGCCCGCGCTCGCCTGGCGCATCGACGAAGGCGACGCCTTCGAGCTGCTCGGCAACCTGATGGACAACGCCGCCAAGTGGGCCCGGCAGCGCGTCGCCGTGAGCGTGAACCGCGACGGCGATTGCCTGCACCTGCGCGTCGACGACGACGGCCCCGGCTTCGGCGACACCAGCGCCCTTTTGCAGCTGCACGTGCGTGGCGATGAACGCGTGCCGGGACACGGCGTCGGCCTGGCGGTGGTCGCCGAGCTGGTGGCCAGCCACGGCGGCGAGCTCGCGCTCGCACGATCCGAGATGGGCGGCGGACGCGTCGAGATCGTGCTGCGAACCGCCTGACTGAAACCTGCGGTTCGTTCAGCTTCGGTTCATGGTGGGGCCAGCAAGATGACCCCATCGCAATTCCAGGAGCCGTCATGAACCGCTTCTTCATCTCCCCCAAGTTCCTCGTCGCCGCCACGCTCGCCACCGTGGCCCTCGGCGCCGCCACCGTGGCCGAGGCCGCCCGCCCGGAGGTCTACGTGTCGGTCGACTTTCAGAGCGGCCCCTCCTGGGTGGAGCCGGCACGCGGCTACTACGTGCAGCCGGAGCCCGTGTACGCCCAGCCGTGGCCCATCTACGTGCAGCCACAGCCGGTCTACGTGCAACCGCGACCCGTCTACGTGCAGCCCGCGCCGGTTTACGTGAGGCCGCCAATCTTCGTCTCGCCGCGCGAGGTGTTCGAGCAGCCGCGCTTCGGCCGCTACGACGGTCGCTTCGAGTGGGAGCGCGAGCGCGCATGGCGCCACGCGGAGTGGCGTCGCCACGAGTGGCACGAGGACTTCCGTGGCCGTGGTCACGATCGTGACGACGACCGCGGGCGCCACGGCGGCGATCGGGACTGAGCGGCCAAGCTCGGCGCGGCCGCGCCCCCTGCTTCTATCGCGCGGCCTGATTCACCCGGCCGGTGCCGGCAGCGGATGCCAGCAGGCCAGCGCCTCGCCGCGCTCACCGCGCCGCGTCGGTGGCTGCGCCTCGCAGGCCACCGTGGCCCG
>JAYTYH010000208.1:0-9624 GCA_043742485.1 Rhizobacter sp. | reverse complement strand
CAGGGCGCTCGGCATCACCGAGGACGACGTCATCCGCAAAGTGATGCTGAAGGAGACCGTCGACGGCGAGTTCACGACCGTCGCCGACGTCGCCGAGGTAGCGCTCTTCTTCGCGGCCTTTCCGTCGAGCGCCCTCACCGGTCAGTCGCTGGTGGTCAGCCACGGCTGGTTCATGCAATAGCGCAGCGCACGCTGTAGGAGAGCGTCGGCGGCCCGGCAAGCCTTGGGCCGACATCGATTCGGGGCGGGTGCCCCGCGCCTGCGGACGACTGCCCGCCTAACCTCGCCCCACGAATTCCGCCTTCGCGGAACATGAGACGGGGACAACGCCATGACGCTCGGAACCATCCTTTTGATCGTGCTGGTCCTGCTGCTCGTCGGCGCCCTGCCGAGCTGGGGCCACAGCCGCTCCTGGGGCTACGGTCCGAGCGGCGGCCTCGGTCTCGTGCTGCTGATCGTGGTCGTGCTTCTCGTCATGGGCAAGATCTGACGAGGGCCTCGCTCGAGCGATGACCGGGCCCGCTTCGGCGGGCCTTCGTTCGTGGCACAGTGACGCATGGACAGTCTCGATCTCCAGGTCTTGCAGCAGGCGCGCGACTGGCGCCACGCCGGCCACGCGGTCTGGCTCGTGACGGTGATCGAGACCTGGGGCTCGGCGCCGCGGCCGCCCGGCGCCTTGCTAGCGATGCGCGACGACGGCCTCGTCGTCGGCTCGGTCTCCGGCGGCTGCGTCGAAGACGACCTCATCGACCGCGTCCGCAAGGGCGAGCGCGTCGGCAAGCCGTCGCTCATCCACTACGGCGTCAGCAAGGAAGAGGCGGCACGCTTCGGCCTGCCGTGCGGCGGCAATCTGCGCCTGGTGCAGGAGCCGCTGCGCGACACCGCATGGATCGACGAGGTGCTCGAGCGCACGACGCGGCACGAGCTGGTGGCCCGCACCGCCAATCTGGTCACGGGCAGAGTCACTGTCGAAGCCGGGCGCCGCGGTGAGGCCTTCGCCTTCGACGGCAGCATCCTGCGTGCGCTCTACGGGCCGCGCTGGCGCCTGCTCGTCATCGGCGCCGGCCAGCTTTCGCGCTCGCTGGCGCAAATGGCGCTCGGCCTCGACTTCGAAGTCACCGTCTGCGACCCGCGCGAGGAATACCACCTCACGTGGGACGTGCCCGGCACGATCTTCAGCACCGCCATGCCCGACGACGTCGCCCTCGAGATGCAGCTCGATCCGCACACGGCGGTGGTCGCCGTCACCCACGACCCCAAGCTCGACGACCTGGTGCTGCTCGAGGCCCTGAAGTCGCCGGCCTTCTATATCGGCGCCCTCGGCTCGCGTGGCAACACCGCCAGACGCAAGGAGCGGCTGGCGCTGTTCGACCTCAGCACGGCTGAGATCGAACGCCTGCACGGACCGATCGGCCTCGACATCGGCAGCCGCACGCCGGCCGAGATCGCGGTCTCGATCCTGGCCGAGATCGTCGCTGTTCGAAACGGCGTCGCGCTGACGCAGAAAAAGCCGGTGCTCGCGGCCAGCGCCGGCGCCTGACCGGCGTGCTGCGCTGGCTGGAGGGCGCCTCCGATCCCCTGCCCGACGCGGCCAAGGCGCTCGGTGTCGGCAGCGAAGCTCCGGGGCTGGTGGCCGCCGGCGGCGCGCTCAGCGTCGCCCGCCTGGACGAGGCCTATTCGAAGGGCATCTTTCCCTGGTACAGCGACGGCCAGCCGATCCTGTGGTGGTCGCCCGACCCGCGCATGGTGCTGCTGCCGGCCGAGTTCAAGCTGACTCGCTCGCTGAAGAAGACGATCCGCCGCTTCATCGCCACGCCGGGCTGCGAGGTCCGCATCGATACCGCCTTCGACCGGGTCATCGTTGCCTGCGCATCGACACCGCGCGGCGGTAGCGGTGGCACCTGGATCGTGGCCGAGATGATCGCCGCCTACCGCGCGTGGCACGCCGCCGGCCGCGCCCACAGCGTCGAGACCTGGATCGCCGGCGAGCTGGTGGGCGGCCTCTACGGCGTCGGCATGGGGCGCATGTTCTTCGGCGAGTCGATGTTCGCGCACCGCACCGACGCGTCGAAGATCGCTCTCGCCGCGCTCGTCGCCTTTTGCCGCGGCCACGGAATCGAGACCATCGACTGCCAGCAGCGCACCGGCCACCTGGCTTCGCTGGGCGGCCGCGAGCTGGTGCGAGGCGACTTCCAGCACCGTCTCGGTACGGCCCTCGCGATGCCTGAGGTAGTCGATTGGACCTATGATTTGACGATGTGGGAGCAGATCGACATCGACCCGAACGCTTCAGCCCCCACAGCCGCCCGCCCGAGCCCGTGACGCACCCGAAAGAGCTGCCGCTCGCGTCGCTCCAGTTCTACGCCACGGCACCGTATCCGTGCAGCTATCTCCCGGGCCGAATGGCGCGCTCGCAGGTCGCCACCCCCAGTCATCTCATTCACGCCGACGCCTATTCGGGTCTAGTCGCCAATGGCTTTCGGCGCAGCGGCATGTTCACCTATCGGCCCCATTGCGACGGCTGCCGCGCGTGCCTGCCGTTGCGGGTGCCGGTCGCCCTCTTTGAGCCGACGCGCAGCCAGCGCCGCGCCGTGCGCCGCCATCACGCCCTAGAGGCCCGCGTGCTGCGCCTGTGCTTCGTTCCCGAGCACTACCAGCTCTACCTGCGCTACCAGGCCGGTCGTCATATCGGTGGCGGCATGGACCAAGACTCGATCGACCAGTACACGCAGTTCCTCTTGCAGAGCCGCGTCAACTCGCGCCTGGTCGAGTTCCGCGAGCCTTCTGCCGACGGCAGCGGTGCGTTGAAGATGATCTCCATCCTCGACGTTCTCAACGACGGCCTTTCCGCCGTCTACACCTTCTTCGAACCGGAGCCGCAGGCCAGCTACGGCACCTACAACGTGCTCTGGCAGATCGAGCAGACGCGGCTGCTCGGCCTGCCGCACGTCTATCTCGGCTACTGGATCGACGGCAGCGGAAAGATGGCCTACAAGGCGCAGTTCGGGCCGCACGAGTTGCTCGTCGGCGGCGAATGGCAACCACAGCAGCCGCGGCTGCAGGAGTGATGGCGATGGAGTTCAACGTCACCCGTGAGCAATGGCTCGAGCGCTTCGTCATGCATCTGAGTCAGCTCGAGGTCGGTGCCGAGCCGGCCGACTTTGCCGCTGTCGCCGCGCGCCTGTGGCCCGCGCGCGGCCAGTTGGCGCCGGAGGCCGCCGCCGAAGCCGAGGCCATCGATCGAAAGCGCGCGCAAGCCGGCGGCAAGCGCGACTTCGAGAACACGCAGCGCCTGCCCGACGCCGACGGCGCCGAGTCGCAGTTCGAGCGCACGCAACGCATCCCGGTCGAACGCATCCAGGCCGAGGGCGAGTACGTGCGCGACAACGGCGAGTGGACGGCGCGTTGCGTCGCCCGCGTCCTCGAGCTCGATCCGATCATCAAGGCCGACGAGGCGCGCCGTTCGGTCACCGACCTGTCGGCACTGGAGCGCTGGCGGCTGATGAAGCCCGAAGCCGCCGCCGACCAGCTCTACACGCCGATCAAGCCGCGGCAGTCCTGACGGCCACAGCGAAATACACGATGAGCACGACGTCACCTTTGCCGGCCCACGTGCTCGACGCGCTGCGCCGTGGCGACGCCATGGAGGCGATCCAGCTGCTGCGCAACAACGCCGGCATCGGCCTGAAAGAGGCCAAGGCGATCGTCGACATGCAGGCTGGCCGCGCACTGCGCGGGCCGACCGGCGCCAGCAAGCCGATGGCGGCACCGATGTCGGCGCCGGTGTTCTCGACCGGCCTGCCGGTGCTGGTGATCGAAGCCCTGCAGCGGGGCGAGAAGATCCAGGCGGTCCGTCTCATGCGTGAGATCACCGGCGTCGGCCTCAAGGAGGCGAAAGACGCCGTCGAGGCGTCGCCGCACGCCGCCGCACGTGGCGGTCTGTCGCCGGGGGAAGTGCCGCGCACCGGCCGACTCGTCTGGGGCGTGATCGCCGCCGTGCTGGTCGTGCTGGCGCTGTTCTTGTCGCTGCGCAGCCCGGGCTGACTCGACAGCGCTTCAGCTCCTCGCATCGGCCGTCCACTGGCCGATCCTGAAAATCACGAACTCCGCCGGCTTCGTCGGTGCCGCACCCACCAGGCAGATCAGCCGGCCGTTGTCGAGATCGTTCTGCGTGAGCGTCGTGCGGTCGCAGCGCACGAAGAAAGCCCTTTCGGCGCGGTCGCCGACCAGCGCTCCGCGCTGCCACTCGGCGAACATGAACTCTTCGACGGCCGTGCGCAGCCGGGCCCAGAGCGGCTCGGCGTTCGGCTCGAAGACCGCCCACTGCGTGCCCTCGTCGAGCGCGTGTTCGAGATAGGCGAAATAGCGGCGGACAGGCAGGTATCTCCATTCCGGGTCGGAGCTCACCGTGCGCGCGCCCCACAGCCTAAGGCCGCGGCCCGCAAAGGTGCGAAAGCAGTTCACGCCGGCGGCCGAAAGCAGGTCGCACTGATCCTGCGTGAGCGAGGTCTCGAAGCCGACGGCCAGCCGGACGACCTCGTTGGCAGGCGCTCTCCAGACACCGCGCTCGACATCGGTGCGGGCGCAGATGCCGGCAACGAACGCGCTCGGCGGCAGGTCGAGCCTGTGGCCGGTGGCGGGATCGGCGACGCTGATCCACGGCGTGTACAGCGCCGCGTACGAGGAATCGAGCCGCGCCCGCATGGCGAACACCTCGGCGAGGCTCTGGCCGGCAGGGCCGTCGAGCAGGGCGACGCGAGTTCGCATGGCGGCGGCATGAGCGACGAGCAGGTCATGCACGGCCTCGGCGAGCGAAGCGTCGCCGGTGCCGCTTTCGCGCCAGCTCGAGCCGGGCGCCGCGACCAGCGAGATCTCGTCGATGGCCTCGAACTGGGCCAGGCCGCGCATGCCGCCGTCGGCGTCGGCGTCGGCGCCGCCCGCGTATTCGGGCGCGCCGGGCTGCAAGCCATCGTTGCCGCCTGCCAGCAGGAGGTCGACGTGCAAGCCCCCCACCGGGCTGCCAGCGGGCGTGGCGGCGCTGTCGAGGTGCAGGCCCAGCGCGTCGACGACGTCGAAGGCGTCGACGATGGTCGCGCTGTCGCGGCTGAAAACGAGTGGTGGCATGTCGTCGGCGCTGCCGCCGCTTTCGGCCGGGAGCGGGTCGGCGAATCGTGCGAACACCGAGTCGGCACGTTCCGATGCGGCGTGCCGTGGATCGATCGCGAGACCGGACCACGCCGCGAACGCCTCGGCGCCGTCGGCCGTGCCGAGACCGATCTCGAGCGTGACCGCGTGCACGGTGCTGCCGACGGGCAGTGCGCCGAGCTCGAGCCAGCCTTCGGTCGAACGCGAGTCCGGGCCGGCCGGCTCGAGCAGCCAGACCGGCTCCTCGGCCTGGCGATGCACGATGCAAAGCCGATCGGCTGAATGCGGCGACCGCACCGCGACGAGATCGAAGTCGGCGGCCGCATGCAGCGTTGCGACTCGGCCGCGCGCGGCGACGACGAGGATGTCGGCGCCACCCTTCAGGCTCAGTCGGACGCGAAGCCCGGCCGCGGCACCGGGATGACGGGCGCGGATGCGGATGCCGCCGGTCTTCGCCGGGTCGACACGTGCCACGCCGTCGTCGCCGGCAGAACCCTTGAAGACTCGAGAGACGTAGAGCCGCTTGCCGCCCTCTTCGAAGAAGGCGCGGGCGGCATGCCACATGAAGTTCGGCGCGGCGCCGGCATCGGCGAACTGCAGGTCGCGGCCGCCGCCGAAGGGATCGTGGCCGCGCTCGTACTCGGCCAGGCTGGTGAGGACGTGTGGGACGCGAGCGAGGGGCCCGAAGCGGGCGGGTCCGACGAAGGCCGCCGTCGAGGTGGGAACGCCTTCGATGCGAGTGACCCGATTCGGCATCTCCTCGACGAACACCCCGGGCGCGAGGTACTCAGGCATCGAACCCCCGTACGACGAACGCTGATCTGGTGGGCGGTGAGGGTTTCGAACCCCCGACCCCGACAGTGTGAATGTCGTGCTCTACCCCTGAGCTAACCGCCCGGCAGTGTTTCCGGCATCGCTGGAAAGGGCTGCATTCTACAGAGCGGCCTGGAGCTCCTGTGCCCGCCACACGGTGCGGCCGCGGCTGTCCTTGTCGATGTCGGCGAGCATGGCGGCGTGGGCGGCGCGCTCTTCGTCGTCGGCGACGAGGACGATGAGCTCGAAGGCACCGAAGTCGATCGGCCGGGCGGCCAGATCGGCGGCGAAACTGTCGGCGGCGTCGATGACGAGCGCGCCCTGCCCGCGCGTCATGCGGATGTAGACCTCGGCCAGGAGGCCGGCGTCGAGCAGTGCGCCGTGGAGCTCGCGGCCGGCGTTGTTGACCTCGAGGCGCTTGCAGAGGGCGTCGAGCGAGTTCGCCTTGCCGGGGAAGGTCTCGCGCGCCATGGCCAGGCTGTCGGTGACGCGGCCGGCGTGGCCGGCGAAGCCGGGGCGGCCGATCCGGCGCAGTTCGGCGTCGAGAAAGCCGACGTCGAAGGCGGCGTTGTGGATGATGACCTCGGCCTCGCGCACGAACTCGAGCAGCTCGTCGGCGACATGCGCGAAGACCGGCTTGTCGGCGAGGAACTCGTCGGACAGGCCGTGCACCTTGAAGGCGTCGAGGCTGTTGCGGCGTTCGGGGTTGACGTAGAAGTGGACGTTGCGCCCGGTCAGACGCCGATTGACGAGCTCGACGCAGCCGATTTCGATGATGCGGTCGCCCGACTCGGGGCTGAGGCCCGTGGTCTCGGTGTCGAGAACGATCTGTCGCATGGCGGCCCGGCTTTCGTCAGGCGCGCAGCGGCAGGCCGACCACTGCCGCGGCGCTGCGGCCACGGCCCCAGAGCCAGAGCGCGACGCCGCCCACGATCATCGGCACGCACAGCCACTGGCCCATGCTCAGGCCGAGCGAGAGCAGGCCGAGAAAGGAGTCGGGCTCGCGAAAGAATTCGACGATGAAGCGCAGCACGCCGTAGCCGACCAGGAAAGCACCCGAAACCTGGCCGAGGCCGCGCGGCTTCTTGCCGTAGACCCAGAGCACGACGAACAGCAGCAGACCTTCGAGCGCGAACTGGTATAGCTGCGACGGATGCCGCGGCAGGTTCGAGCCCGACTGCGGAAAGACCATCGCCCAGGGCAGGTCGGGGCTGGCGAAGCGACCCCAGAGCTCGCCGTTGATGTAGTTGCCGATCCGGCCGGCCGCGAAGCCCGTGGGCACGCATGGCGCCATCAGGTCGGTGACTTCGAGGAAGCGGCGGTTGCGCGAGCGCGCGAACAGCGCCATCGCCGCCATCACGCCGAGCAGGCCGCCGTGAAAGGCCATGCCGCCCTTCCAGACAGCGAGGATCTCGAACGGGTGCGAGAAGTAGAACCCGGGCTTGTAGAACAGCACGTAGCCGAGCCGGCCACCGATGACGACGCCGAGCACGCCGTAAAAGAGCAGATCCTCGACGTCGCGCCGGGTCCAGCCGGTGGCCACGAACTGCGGCAGGCGCGAGCGCCGCACGGCGAGGAAGAGAAAGAGGCCGAAGCCGACCAGATAGGTGATGCCGTACCAATGCACGGCGATGGGCAGGCCGAGGCTGTGGAGGTCGAGCGCGATGGGGTCGAACTGGGGGTGCACGAGCATCGCCGAATGATATCGAGCGCCCGTTACGATGAGGTCCTTCGCCTTGCTCAGGATGACAAAGATGCCGATCAACCGCCGTTCCCGAAACATCACCGAGGGCACGGCGCGGGCGCCGAATCGCTCGATGTACTACGCCATGGGCTACGAGGCCGGCGACTTCAGAAAGCCCATGATCGGCGTCGCCAACGGTCACTCGACGATCACGCCGTGCAATTCCGGCCTGCAGAAGCTCGCCGACGCCGCGGTGGCCGGCATCGAGGCCGCCGGCGGCAACGCCCAGATCTTCGGCACGCCGACCATCAGCGACGGCATGGCGATGGGCACCGAAGGCATGAAGTATTCGCTGGTCTCGCGCGAGGTCATCTCCGACTGCATCGAGACCTGCGTCGGCGGCCAGTGGATGGACGGCGTGCTCGTGGTCGGCGGCTGCGACAAGAACATGCCGGGCGGAATGATGGGCATCCTGCGCGCCAACGTGCCCGCGATCTATGTCTACGGCGGCACCATCCTGCCGGGCCGCTACCAGGGCCAGGACCTCAACATCGTCAGCGTCTTCGAGGCCGTCGGCCAGTTCACGGCCGGCAAGATGAGCGAGAAGGATTTCGGCGAGATCGAGCGCCGCGCCATCCCCGGCAGCGGCTCCTGCGGCGGCATGTACACCGCCAACACCATGAGCTCGGCGTTCGAGGCGCTCGGCATGAGCCTGCCGTACTCGAGCACGATGGCCAACGTGCACGACGAGATCGTCGGCGCCGCGACCGCGGCCGCGCACGTGCTGGTCGAGGCGGTGAAGAACGACCTCAAGCCGCGCGACATCGTCACGAAGAGGAACGCCTGGTCGTGGCGCGTCGCACGCGGCGCGGCCATGGGCACCTTGTAGCGTCTGTGGCGTATGGCGAACCCCCATTTTCGCGCTGGCGTCGTGATGGTCGTTCGGGGCCTCGACGATCGGCTGTTGGCCTTTGAGCGCGGCGACGTGCCGGGTCAGTGGCAACTTCCACAAGGCGGTCTCGAAATAAACGAAACGCCCCTGGCTGCTGCGTGGCGTGAACTACGCGAAGAAACCGGGCTCGGACCCAACGATGTGCAGGCCGTGGCCGAGTTTCCCGATTGGGTGCCGTATGAGTACCCCGAGGAACTGAAGTCGACCAAGGGTCGGATGGGCCAACTCCATCGTTGGTTTCTGTTCGATGCCTTGCGCGCCGGCATCACTCCGCAACCCGACGGGCGCGAGTTCGTGTCGTGGCAGTGGGTCACCCGCGAATGGCTGATCGAAAGCGTGGTCGAGTTTCGTCGTGCCGGTTATCAACTCGTGCTGAGCTCGTTGTGAGCGACGATCTGTTCAGCAACGCCGCGGCCGACCGGTTGCGCCAACAAGCGCCCTTGGCTGCCCGGCTGCGTCCGCGCACGCTCGATGAGGTTGTCGGCCAGGACCACCTCGTTGGGCCGGGACGACCGCTGCGACGCCTTGTCGAGCAGGACCGGCTCAGTTCAGCCATCTTCTGGGGCCCGCCCGGAACCGGCAAGACAACACTTGCGCTCGCCGTTGCTGGCACGACCAAGCGTGTCTTCGAGCAGCTCTCAGCAGTGTCGGCCGGGGTCAAAGATGTGCGCGAGGTGATCGAGCGCGCCCGTCAACGCCTGGGCGAGCACGGTCGGGGGACAATCCTGTTCCTCGACGAGATCCATCGCTTTTCGAAAGCACAGCAGGACGCGTTGTTACCCGCTGTCGAGGACGGCACACTCACCCTCATCGGCGCGACAACGGAGAATCCATTCTTCGAAGTCAATGCACCCTTGAGAAGCCGAAGCACACTCTTTCGGCTCGAACCGCTCGACCGAACGGCGATTGTGATGCTCATCGAGCGTGGTCTCGCGTCTGAAGTGGCTCGCGCACACGCTGATGAGATAGCGCTCCTTGCCGATCGTTCCGGCGGCGACGGCCGCCAAGTGCTGACCGCGCTCGAGGTGGC
>JAYTYH010000207.1:0-4826 GCA_043742485.1 Rhizobacter sp. | reverse complement strand
ACCGTCGGCGATGATGTCTTCGGCATCGACCTTGTCGCCGCGCTTGACGATCGGGCGCTGGTGGATGTTGGTGTTCTGGTTCGAGCGCTGGTACTTGATCAGGTTGTAGATGTCGACGCCGACTTCGCCCGAGACCGTTTCCTTGTCGTTGACGCGGATGACGATGCGGTTGGTGTCGACGTAGTCGACGACTCCGCCGCGCCTGGCTGCGACGACGGTGCCCGAGTCCTTCGCAGCGACGCGTTCGACGCCGGTGCCCACGAAAGCCTTCTCCGGACGCAGCGTCGGCACGGCCTGGCGCTGCATGTTGGCGCCCATGAGTGCGCGGTTCGCGTCGTCGTGCTCGAGGAAGGGCACGAGCGAAGCGGCGACCGACACGATCTGCGTCGGCGCCACGTCCATGTACTGGATGCGCTCGGCCGAGGTCAGCACCGATTCGCCGTTGTCGCGCGCCGAGACCAGCTCGTCGATCAGCTTGCCCTCGGTGTCGAGCGTGGCACTCGCCTGCGCGATGACGTACTTGCCTTCCTCGATGGCCGACAGGTAGTCGATCTTGTCGCTGACCTTGCCGTCTGCCACCCGGCGATACGGCGTCTCGAGGAAGCCGTATTCGTTGAGCTGCGCATAGAGGGCGAGCGAGTTGATGAGGCCGATGTTCGGGCCTTCCGGCGTCTCGATCGGGCAGACCCGGCCGTAGTGCGTCGGATGCACGTCGCGCACCTCGAAGCCGGCCCGCTCACGCGTCAGGCCGCCCGGCCCGAGCGCGGAGACGCGACGCTTGTGCGTGATCTCCGAGAGCGGGTTGGTCTGGTCCATGAACTGGCTCAACTGCGAGGCGCCGAAGAATTCCTTCAGCGCCGCCGAGATCGGCTTCGAGTTGATCAGGTCGTGCGGCATCAGGGCCTCCGTCTCGGCCTGGCCGAGACGTTCCTTGACGGCCTTCTCGATCCGCGCCAGACCCGAGCGGTACTGGTTCTCGGCCAGTTCGCCGACGCAGCGCACGCGCCGATTGCCCAAGTGGTCGATGTCGTCGACTTCGCCGCGGCCGTTGCGCAACTCGACGAGGATCTTGACGACATCGAGGATGTCTTCGTTGCTCAGCGTCATCGCGCCTTCGGGCACATCGCGGCCGACGCGGGCATTGAACTTCATGCGGCCGACGCGCGACAGGTCGTACGTGTCCGCGCTGTAGAAGAGGCGGTGGAACAGCGCCTCGACCGCGTCTTCGGTCGGCGGCTCGCCGGGTCGCATCATGCGGTAGATGGCAACGCGGGCGGAGAGCTGGTCGGCCGTTTCGTCGGAGGCCAGCGTCTGCGAGATGTAGGCGCCTTCGTCAAGCTCGTTGGTATAGAGCGCCGGGATCTCCTTGACGCCAGCCAGGCGCAGCTTCTTCAGCAGCGCTTCGGTGAGCTCGTCGTTGGCCTTGGCCAGGATCTCGCCGGTCTCGGCATCGACAACGTTGCGGGCCAGCATCCGGCCGATGACATAGTCCTCCGGCACGCTGATGAATTTTGTCTCCGAGGTCTCGATCGAGCGGACATGGCGTGCAGTGATTCGCTTGTCTTTCTCGACGACGACCTTGCCGTCCTTGTCGGTGATGTCGAAGCGGGCGATCTCGCCGCGCAAACGATCAGCCACAAACTCGAGCTGTGCACCCGAATCCATGAGGCGGAAGTTGTCGAAGACAAAGAAGTTGGCGAGGATCGCTTCCGGATTCAGGCCGATGGCCTTCAGGAGAATCGTGACCGGCATCTTGCGACGGCGGTCGACGCGGAAGTAGAGGATGTCCTTCGGGTCGAACTCGAAGTCGAGCCATGAGCCGCGGTAGGGAATGATCCGTGCCGAGAACAGCAGCTTGCCGCTCGAATGTGTCTTGCCCTTGTCGTGCTCGAAGAACACGCCCGGCGAACGGTGCAACTGCGAGACGATCACGCGCTCGGTGCCGTTGACGATGAACGATCCGTAGTCGGTCATGAGCGGAACTTCGCCCATGTAGACCTCCTGCTCCTTGATCTCCTTGACCGTCTTGGCCTGCGCCGATTCGCGGTCGTAGATGATCATCTGCAGCTTGGCGCGCACGGCGGCGGCGTAGGTCAGCCCGCGCTGCTGGCACTCCCGCGTGTCGAACGCGGGCTTTGCCATGTTGAATTCGATGAACTTCATCTCCACAAACCCGTTGTGCGACACGATCGGGAACGCGGACAGGAAAGCGGCTTGCAACCCTTCGGGCTTGCGCTTTTGCGGTGGAACGTCTTTTTGCAGGAAGGCGAGGTATGAGTCCTTCTGCATCGTGAGCAGATAGGGCACGTTCAAGACACTCTCGCGTTTGCCGAAGCTTTTGCGAATGCGCTTTTTCTCGGTGTAGGAATAGGGAATTGCTTGCTGCGCCATGAACACTCCGTTCAGGAAACCACGACCGGCCGGGAACAGGTTTCCGAAGGCGACTGTCTTTCGAGCCTTGCGCTCGAAGCTTGGTGGCAGGCCACTACCTGCCGCTGGCGGACAACCCCGGCATTGCACCGGGGCCCGACCAAACCCGTTCCTTGCAGTCGGATCAAGGAACTTTTTTTAGAAATCACTCGGGAAAGCCCTCGATTATCGATCGGGCGACGCTTCCGAGTGCTTTCAAAGGGCAAACAAGCCCTGCGAGCGCGAAAGGCCGGGTGCCGCAACCGGCGCCCAGCCTCTCGTGGGACGAAGGCTTATTTCAGTTCGGCCTTGGCGCCGGCGTCTTCCAGCTTCTTCTTGCCAGCTTCGCCGTCGGCCTTGTTCATGGCTTCCTTGACGGGCTTCGGAGCGCCGTCGACCAGGTCCTTCGCTTCTTTTAGGCCGAGGCCCGTCAGTTCGCGAACGGCCTTGATGACCTGCACCTTGTTGGCGCCGATCTCGGTCAGCATGAGCGTGAACTCGGTCTGCTCTTCCACCACAGCGGCCACGGCGCCAGCGCCGCCGCCGCCCGGCGCGGACATCGCCGCGGCCGACACGCCGAATTTTTCTTCGATCGCCTTGACCAGATCGTTGAGCTCCATCACCGACATGCTGTCGAGGGCGGAGATGAATGCGTCTTTATCGAATGCCATTTGATTTTCCAGTTCAGATAGATGGTTGCGTGTGCTGATCGTTCAAGCGGCGGCCGGCGCGTCTGCGGCCGGAGGTGCCTCGGCAGCAGGCGGCGTCGCCTCGGAGGCAGCTGGTGCCGCGCTTGCCGACTCGGCGGCCAGTGCTGCGGCTGCCGGCTCTGCGGCCGCGGGCTCCGTGGCAGCCAGCCCTTCGCGCTTCTCGGCGAGCATCGCCAGCACGCGAGCGATTCGCGTGATGGGCGACTGCATCAGGCCGAGCAGTTGCGAGAGCAACACTTCCTTTGACGGAATCGCGGCGAGCGATTGCACGCCCTTGGCGTCGAGCATCTTCCCGGCATGGGCTCCGGCCTTGATGACCAGCTTGTCGTTGCCTTTGGCGAAGTCGGCGATGACCTTCGCGGCAGCAACGGCATCTTGGGAAAAACCGTAGATGAGCGGGCCGACCATGCTGGCCGATGCCACCTCGAACGGAGTTCCGGCGACGGCACGGCGAGCGAGCGTGTTCTTCAGGACATGAAGATAGACGCCTTTTTCGCGCGCAGTCTTGCGAAGCACGTTCAGGTGTTCAACGGTCAAGCCACGGTACTCGGCCAGCGCCAGCGTCTGCGAGCGGGCCACTTCGGCCGCCACATCCGTGACCACAGTCCGTTTCTCGTTGCGATTGAGACTCAAGGTCCCCTCCTTTCACACGCGTCTTTCGCCGCAGTCGGCGAGCAGGCGCTTCGGTTCAGCGACCGTTCGAGAAGGACTCGCATCCTCTTCGGCGGGACCGCCATCTGCGCTGGCGATTAAGCAGCCCCTGCGGGTGCACCAGCGGTCTTCGATGGCCCTCGCCGCCCGGCTACCCGGCCGACGAGGCCCACCACTTCTGCGAGCCGCTGCATTCGCAACGGCCCCTATTCCACGAGGATCAGGCGGCGACGGCCTGCGCGTTGATGGACGCGACGTCGACCCGGGCGCCGACGCCCATCGTCGACGACAGCGCGACCTTCCTGAGGTAGATGCCCTTGCTCGTCGGTGGCTTGGCCTTGTTGAGGGCCTCGATCAACGCCCTCAGGTTCAGGATCAGCTTGTCGGATTCGAACGAGCGGCGGCCGATGGTGGCGTGAACGATGCCGGCCTTGTCGACACGAAACTGGACCTGGCCGGCCTTTGCGTTGCGGACCGCCTGGGCGACGTCGGGCGTGACCGTGCCGACCTTCGGGTTCGGCATCAGGCCGCGCGGCCCGAGGATCTGGCCCAGCGTGCCTACGATCCGCATCGTGTCGGGCGACGCGATGACGATGTCGAAATCCATCTTGCCCGACTTGATCTCGGCCGCGAGGTCGTCCATGCCCACGATATCGGCGCCGGCGGCCCGGGCTTCGTCGGCCTTGACGCCCTGCGCGAACACGGCGACGCGCTTCGTCTTGCCGGTGCCGCCCGGCAGCACGACGGCACCGCGCACTACCTGGTCGGACTTCTTGGCATCGATGCCGAGTTGCACCGAGACATCGATCGACTCGTCGAACTTCGCCGTGGCGAATTCCTTCACGAGCGCAAGGGCGCCTTCGAGCGGGTAGAGCTTGGTGGTGTCGATCTTGCCGACGAGCGCCTTTTCGCGCTTGGTCAGCTTCGATTTGCTGTCGCCTGCCATGATCAGACCATCCCTTCGACGGTAATGCCCATCGAGCGGGCAGTGCCGGCCACGGTGCGAACGGCGGCTTCGAGGTCGGCGCCGGTCAGGTCACGCTGCTTGGCCTTGGC
>JAYTYH010000206.1:0-3743 GCA_043742485.1 Rhizobacter sp. | reverse complement strand
GCCGGCGCGCACGCAACCGGCGCCGCTGGCCGCGGCCAAAGGCGCGGCGGCCCGGCCAGCGGCGGCGAAGTCTTCGAAGACCGGCCTTTTCGTCGCCGGCGCGGTCGCCGTGGTGGTGCTCGTGGCCGCGGTCGCTGCCTGGCAATGGTCGGCACGTCGCGACGCGATTGCGGCCGATGCGGCCAGCGCGGCCGCAGCCCTGTCCGCGGCCGCCGAGACCCGGCCTGCTTCGCCTGTGCCTGTGACGGCGCCGACCCTCCCTGCCGCGACGACGGCCACCGCCGCGAGCCCCGGTGCTGCGCCGGTCGGCCCGCTGACATCGTCGCCGTTCTCTTCGCCGCCCGCGCCCACCATCGCAGCGACGCCGTCGACGTCTCCGTCGCTGTCGCCTCAAGCCGCTGCGTCGACGTCAGGCCTAGCGCGAGCCGGGTCGTCGCCGGCCCGCACGGCCACGGCGCTTGGCGTCGAGTCGAAGCCGGGCGATCGCCTTCTCGACCGCAGCGCCCAAGCGTCGGCAGCGGCCGCCAGCAACGCCCGCGCTCGCGCCGGCAGGGCGGTGCCGGGTCTCGGCGGCGACGCAGCCGCCTTGGGTGGAACGCTGTTGCCGGCACGGCCGCTGGATGGCCAGCCGGTGCCCGGCAACCTGGGCTACGGCCCGGCCGCCGCCGCTGCCGAGCGGGCCCGTGCCGCTGCCGCGTCACGCGAAGCCGCCATGCGCTCGGTGCCGTCGCCGGTCGAGGTGGTGCCGACCTCCGCCAGCGAAGCCTGCGGCAAGCGCGTCTTCATCTCGCGCGCCATCTGCATGGACGAGAAATGCGAGGAGCCGCGCTTTCGCAACACCCAGGAGTGCATCGGCATCCTCGCCCGCAAGACAGAGCGCGAGAACCGCTGAGGGCGTTGAGCCGCTGAACCCGGGCTCCTTGCCGAGTGGATGCGGTGCATCGGGCGACCACGGTGGCGATGCGGCTACGGGAAGGTGCGGTGGAAAGCACGCCTGCGCTCGGCTATACCCCTTCTTTCGCCGATGTGTCCGGGAGCAGAACGTGGTGTCGCAATCGAAATTCGAGGTTCCTGCCGACCGGCCGCACTTCGCCGTCTGGCCGAAGCGCCTGCCGCGTGCGGTGGTCGCACCGGAGACCTCGCTCTGGTTCAACCTCGAGGTCGCCGCGAAGCGCTTTCCCGACCGCGCCGCCTATCGCTTCTTCGGCCGCGAGCTGACGTACCGCCAGATGCACGCGCAGGCCGAGGCGCTGGCCGGCTGGCTGCAGGAGGCCGGTGTTGGCGCCGGCGACCGCGTCGCCCTCTTCATGCAGAACTGCCCGCAGTTTCCGGTCGCGCTCTACGCCGTGCTCCGCGCCAACGCCGTCGTCGTTCCCGTCAACCCGATGAACCGGGCCGAGGAGTTCAAGCACTACATCACCGATCCGGACACCAAGGTCGTGATCTGCAGCGCCGACCTGGCCGCCATCGTCGCCACCGCCGACGCGGCGCTGCCCGAGAGCCAGCGCCTGCGCCGCGTGCTCGTCACCCGCTACACCGACGCGATGCCCGAAGGCGACATCGCCACCGTCGACGCACCGCCGCCGGCGATGGACGCCTGGCTGCGCAGCGACCCGACGCTGCTGCCGAACTGCACGCGCTGGAGCGATGCGCTCGCCGCTGGCCTGACGCCGGGCCCGCACACGGCTGGTCCCGACGACCTCGCGCTGCTGCCCTACACGTCGGGCACGACCGGCCTGCCCAAGGGCTGCATGCATACCCACCGCACGCTGATGCACAACGCCGTCGGCGGCCAGTGGAGCTACGGCGGCGGGCCGGAGCCGGTGGTGCTCGGCGTGGTGCCGATGTTCCACATCACCGGCATGCTCTACAGCGTGCTCGGCTCGGTGCACACCGGCTGCAGCGTCGTCCTCATGCCGCGCTGGGACCGCGAGCTCGCCGGCCGCCTGATTTCGCAGCACCGCATCTCGCACTGGACCTGCATTCCGACGATGGTGATCGATCTCTTCGGAAGCCCCAACTACAAGAGCTTCGACCTCGCCAGCCTGCGCAGCATCGGCGGCGGCGGTGCGGCCATGCCGCATGCCGTGGCGCAGCGCCTGCTCGACGAGTTCGGCCTCACTTTCGCCGAGGGCTACGGCCTCACCGAGACGGCGGCACCCAGCCACGCCAACCCGCCCGAGCGTGCCAAGCTGCAGTGCCTCGGCATCCCGATCTTCGGTGTCGACTCGCGCGTCGTCGACCCGTTGACGCTGGAAGAAATGCCGGTCGGCGAAGTCGGCGAGATCATCACCCGCGGGCCGATGGTCTTCACCGGCTACTGGAAGCACCCCGACGCCACCGAAGCGGCCTTCGTGCAATTCGACGGCCGCAGCTTCTTTCGCACCGGCGACCTCGGCCGCATGGACGAAGAGGGCTACTTCTTCATCACCGATCGGCTCAAGCGGATGATCAACGCCAGCGGCTTCAAGGTCTGGCCGGCGGAGGTCGAGATGCTGCTCTACAGGCACCCGGCCGTCCAGGAGGCCTGCATCATCGCGGCGCGCGACGCCTATCGCGGCGAGACGGTGAAGGCGGTGGTCGTGCTGCGCGCCGAGGCCAAGGGCAAGACGACGGCCGAAGACATCATCGGATGGGCCCGCGAGAACATGGCCGCCTACAAGGTGCCCAGGCTCGTGCAGTTCGTCGACGTGCTGCCGAAGTCGGGCTCTGGCAAGGTGATGTGGCGGCTGCTGCAGGACCAGGAAGCGGCCGCCTGAACGGCGACGCCTTTCTCAAGCCGCGATCCAGCGCCCCGCCTCGCGCCTGAAGCGGGCGCCGGCGGCGGCTTCGAACAGGCCGCTGCCGGACTGCCAGGCCCAGGGCTCGACCACGATCTCGCCGCTGCCGACACGCACGACATTGAACGAATTCGACTCGCCGCGGCCTCGCGTCGAGGTTGCCGTGCCGGCCTGCACCACGAGCGCCGAATAGCGCGGAATCGGATAGCGGCCCGAGGTCTCGCCCGACTGCGTCGTGTGGAAGTGGCCGGCGAGCAGGAGGTCGACGCCGACGCGCGCGAACACTTCCATGGCCGTGCCCGCGCGGCCGACGAGCTCGCCGTCGCCCGGCGTGTCGGGAAGGTCGAAGGGGTGGTGCGTGACGACGATCCTCGTCAGCGTCTCGGGCAGCGGTCGAAAGCGCTCCCGGATCGAGCGCATCTGCGCTTCGTTGATGCGCCCGTTCTTGAAAGTCAGCGAGCGCGCCGTGTTGATGCCGAGTACGGCGACCTCGTCATCGACGAATTCCGGCGCCAGCTCTGGACCGATGTAGCGCCGGAATTTGCCGAGCGGGTTCATGAAGCGCTCCCAGACGCGGTACATCGGCACGTCGTGGTTGCCGGGCACGACGACGCGCGGATGCGGCAGCCGGTCGAGAAACTCCCGGGCCGCGCGAAACTCGGCCGAGCGTGCGCGCTGGGTCAGGTCGCCGGAGACGACGACGAGGTCGGGCCGGATGGTCTCTATCGCGCCGTGCAGCGCGGTCACGACCGTCGGGTCGGTGCGGCCGAAATGAAGGTCCGAAAGGTGGAGCAGCGTTCGCATCTGTCGGGCTCGTCAGCGGCGAGCGGGCGGGCGCGGCGGCAGGGCGTGCACGACGGTGAGCGCGGCGCCGCGGATGCGGTAGACGAGCGGCGGCTTCATCAGCGTCACCTCGCCGTCGGTGGCCACGCGCAGCCGTCGATGCCGGCTCTCGACAACGAT
>JAYTYH010000205.1:0-4872 GCA_043742485.1 Rhizobacter sp. | reverse complement strand
CTGCCCTTCCTGGCCGACAGCTACGCCGAGGCGATGAAGCTCTACAAGGCCAGCAAGCCGGCACTCGAGAAGAAGCTCGGCGAGCAGGGCATCATGCTGCTCTACACGGTGCCGTGGCCGCCGCAGGGCATCTACGTCAAGAAGCCGATCAATTCGGCAGCCGACCTCAAGGGCGTGAAGTGGCGCGCCTACAGCCCGGCTACCGCGCGCATCGCCGAACTGGTCGGCGCCCAGCCGGTCACCGTGCAGGCGGCCGAGTTGAGCCAAGCCATGGCCACCGGCGTCATCGAGAGCTACATGTCTTCCGGCTCGACCGGCTACGACACCAAGACCTACGAACACATCAAGTACTGGTACGACACCCAGGCCTGGCTGCCGAAGAACGCGGTGCTCGTCAACAAGGCTGCCTTCGATGCCCTCGACAAGCCGACCCAGGCCGCCCTGCTCAAGGCCGGAGCCGACGCCGAGGCGCGCGGCTGGGCCCTCTCGCAGCAGAAGAACGGCGAGTACATGGAACTGCTGAAGAAGAACGGCATGAACATCGTCACGCCGTCGCCGCAGCTCAAAAGCGACATGGCGAAGGTGGGCGACACCATGTTGAAGGAATGGCTCGAGAAAGCCGGCCCCGAGGGCCAGGCCGTGGTCGACGCCTACAAGAAGATGTGAGCGTGGCGGCCCTGTCGCGCGCCCGGCCCACCGCGCTCGGCCGCAGCCTCGACGCGCTCTACGACGCGAGCGCGGCGCTCGCCGCCGTCGCCATGGTGCTGCTGCTCGTGATGGTGATGCTCTCCGTCGTCAGCCGGCTCGCCGGCTTCAACGTCCCCGGCACCGACGCCTACGCCGGCTACATGATGGCGGCTGCCGGCTTTCTCGCCATGGCGCACACGCTGAAGAAGGGCGAGCACATCCGCGTCACGCTCGTCCTCTCCGCCTTGCATGGCAAGGCCAGGCACGGCCTCGAGATCTGGGCCCTCTTCGTTGCGGCCCTGCTCGCCCTGCTCTTCGCCGGCTACAGCTGCAAGCTGGCCTGGCAGTCGTACGCGTTCCACGACATCTCGACCAGCAACGACGCCACGCCGCTGTGGCTGCCGCAGATCGCGATGGCCTTCGGCGCAGTGGTGTTCGCCATCGCATTCATCGACGAGCTCGTGCTCGAGCTGCGCGGCGAGCGCGTCGTGCCGGTCAGCGACGAGGCGACACGCAATGAATGATCGGCCCGGGTGCATGCGATGAACGATTTTGCGATCACCACGCTGCTCGTCGTCTCGCTCTTCGTCATCCTCGGCAGCGGCGTCTGGATCGGGCTCACGCTTTCCGGTGTGGCCTGGATCGGCATGCAGCTCTTCAGCTCGCGACCGGCCGGCGACGCCATGGCCGTGACCATCTGGGGCTCGGCTTCAAGCTGGACGCTGACCGCCCTGCCGCTCTTCATCTGGATGGGCGAGATCCTCTTTCGCACCCGCCTCAGCCAGGACATGTTCAGGGGCCTGTCGCCGTGGATGCAGCGCCTGCCGGGGCGCCTGCTGCACACCAACGTGGTCGGTTGCGCGATCTTCGCCGCCGTGTCGGGCTCGAGCGCGGCCACCTGCGCGACCATCGGCAAGATGAGCCTGCCCGAGCTGGCACGGCGCGGCTACCCCGACATGATGTCGCTCGGCTCGCTGGCCGGAGCCGGCACGCTCGGCCTGCTCATTCCACCTTCGATCATCATGATCGTCTACGGCGTCAGCGCCGATGTCTCCATCTCCCAGCTGTTCATCGGCGGCGTCATCCCGGGCATCCTGCTGGCGCTGGTCTTCATGCTCTACATCGCTGGCTGGTCGATCCTCCACTCCGATCAGATTCCTCCGGCCGATGCGCCCATGAGCTTCGCCGAGAAGCTGCGCGAATCGAAGAGCCTGATCCCGGTGGTGCTGCTCATCGTCGCCGTGCTGGGCTCGATCTATTCGGGCTTGGCCACGGCGACCGAAGCGGCCGGCGTCGGCGTCCTCGGCTCGCTCATCATCTCGGCGGCACAGGGCTCGATGAACTGGGCGACGTTCAAGGAGTCGCTCATGGGCGGCACCCGGCTCTACTGCATGATCGCCGTGATCCTCGCCGGCGCTGCCTTCCTGACGCTCAGCATGGGCTACATCGGCTTGCCCCGCCACCTCGCCGAATGGATTGCGACGCTCGGCCTCAGCAAGTTCGGCCTGATTCTTGCGCTGACCGCGTTCTACGTCGTGCTCGGCTGCTTCCTCGACGGCATCTCGATGGTGGTGCTGACCATGGGGGTGATCATGCCGACAGTGCAAAAGGCCGGCATCGACCCGCTCTGGTTCGGAATCTTCATCGTCATCGTCGTCGAGATGGCGCAGGTCACGCCACCGGTCGGCTTCAACCTGTTCGTGCTGCAGGGCATGACGAAACGCGAGATCGGCACGATCGCCCGCGCGGCCTTTCCGTTCTTCCTGCTGATGGTGGTCATGGTCGTCGTCCTGTACCTGTTCCCGCAGATCGTGACGTTTCTGCCGGAGCAGATGAGGCGCTAGCGGCCCGGGTGGCCCCCGCGGCGCCGCTGCTGCGAAAGCCGAATTGGCGTCGACAAGCCCCGCAGTTCGGCCCATCGGCCGCGGCGCTCGAAGTCATCATGGCTCGATCTCCAAGGACCGTCATGACCGATCTATCCACCCCCCTGAGCTGGGACCTGCCGCGCACGCCGCAGCGTTCGCCCGGCGCCGCCGCGGCCGCGAACGCCACGGGCTCCAGCAAGGAAAAAGGCAGCCGCGACATCTTCATGTGGCCGACGCCGCCCTACGCCAGCTACCCCGCGGCCACGGAGCAGAACGAGACGATGCCGTGCCAGATCGTCGCCGGCGCCGACAATCGGCAGGTCTCGGCGCGGCTGACGTTCTTCGTGCCCGACACCGCCGTCGCCCACGTGCAGATGCCGCCGGCACGCACGACGCTGCCGCTGCGCTTCGACCAGTTCAAGTCGCTGACGCTGACGACGCCGTTGCTGCCATTGCCCCTGCCGCTCGCCGACCCGCACATCGACCTCCTGAGCCAGCGCCAGAGCTCGCCCTACAAGGTGCAGCTCGCTTCGGGCGGCCACTTCGAGGGCATGACGGTCGGCCACGTCGAGACCGAGATCGGCCTCTTCCTCTTTCCGCCCTGCGGCAGCGACGGCAGCGTCAAGCGCATGTTCGTGCCGAAGAACGCCTTCACCAGCTTCGAGGTCGGCCAGAAGATCGGCGAGGTGCTGGTCGACCAGCATCACGCCACCGAAGCCCAGATCACCGAGGCCATGGGCCTGCAGGACGAGCTGCGCACGCAGAAGATCGGCGACATCCTGGTGATGAAGCAGATCGTCACCGCCGAGCAGCTGCTCGAGGCGATCGAGCGCCAGCACAAGATGCCGCTGGTGCGCATCGGCGAAGCGCTGCTCTCGCTCGGCATGGTCGACGAAGGCCAGCTCAAGGAAGCGCTGGTCCAGCAGCAGCTTGACCGCAGTGTGCCGCTCGGCGAGGTGCTGGTGCGCATGGGCATCGTCTCGCGCGACGACCTGCAGACCGCGCTCGCCCGCAAGATGGGCTATCCGCTCGTCAACCTCGACGCCTTTCCGGCCGAGCCCGAAGCACTGCGCAAGCTGAGCTACGCCGTCGCGGCGCGGCTGCGCGTGATGCCGCTGCTGATCCGCCAGGGCCGGCTCGTGGTGGCGCTCGACGATCCGTCGCGCCGAGCCGCGCTCGACGAGGTCGAGTTCAGTGCCGACATGAAGGTGGTGCCAGTCCTCGCGCTCGGCGCCTCGATCGATCTGGCGCTGCACGGCGCCTACGAGAAGATCGGCTCGGCCGTGAGCCGCGCGACCTCCGACCTGGCGCCGATCCAGTACGACATGGCGTCGCTGCCGACCTCGACCGACCAGCTCGTCGAGACGCTCGAAAAGGAGGGCCTCGAACGCAGCGGCACCGACGACGACACGGCGATCGAGCAGAGCGACAACTCGCTCGTGCGGCTGCTCAACAACATGGTGATCGAGGCCCACAAGGACGGCGTCTCCGACATCCACATCGAGAGCTATCCGGGCAAGGAGAAGATCCGCGTCCGCTTTCGAAAGGACGGCATCCTGCGCACCTACCTGGAGCTGCCGTCGAACTACCGCAACGCGCTCATCGCCCGCGTCAAGATCATGTGCGATCTCGACATCTCCGAGCGTAGGAAGCCGCAGGACGGCAAGATCAACTTCGCCAAGTTCTCGCCGCAGCACAAGATCGAGCTGCGCGTGGCGACCATTCCCACCAACGGCGGCCTCGAAGACGTCGTGCTGCGCCTGCTCGCGTCGGCGAGGCCGATTCCGGTCGACATGCTCGGCCTGTCGGAGGCCAACCACAAGGCCCTGCTCACGGCCGTGGAGCGGCCCTACGGCATGGTGCTCTGCGTCGGCCCGACCGGCTCCGGCAAGACGACGACGCTGCACTCGGCGCTCAGCCACATCAACGTGCCAGAACGCAAGATCTGGACAGCCGAAGACCCGGTCGAAATCTCGCAGCCGGGCCTGCGCCAGGTCCAGGTCAACCCGAAGATCGGCTGGGACTTCGCCAAGGCGCTGCGCGCCTTCATGCGCGCAGACCCCGACGTCATCATGCTCGGCGAGATCCGCGACGAGGAGACCGCTCACATGGCGATCGAGGCGTCGCTCACCGGCCATCTCGTGATGTCGACGCTGCACACCAACAGCGCCCCTGAGACCGTGACGCGGCTGCTCGACATGGGCATGGACCCGTTCAACTTCGGCGACTCGCTGCTCGCCGTGCTGGCGCAACGCCTGGTGCGCAAGAGCTGCAAGCCGTGCCAGACCACGCGCCCGGCCAGCCACGACGAGATCGAGGA
>JAYTYH010000204.1:0-2609 GCA_043742485.1 Rhizobacter sp. | reverse complement strand
CCGGCGAGCCGCCGACGCTGGCCGAGCTCGGCTTCGTCGCCACCAACCTGGCGGCGCTGAAGGTGCATGGCCACAGCGGCGCCGCCGAAGCGCTTCTCGAAGACTTCCTGACACGCATCGATCACTACGACACCGCGCGCGACTTCCCTGCCGTCCGCGGCCCGAGCTACCTGAGCGTGCACCTGCGCTTCGGCACGATCTCGATCCGCCGCCTGGTGCGCGAGGCCCGCGACCGCATCGACGCGGCTGGCGTGCGCGGCAACCGCGGCGCCGAGGTCTGGCTTTCGGAGCTGATCTGGCGCGATTTCTATCAGCAGACGCTGCATCACCAGCCGCACGTGGTGGGCGCTTCCTGCAAGCCCGAGTTCGACAAGATCCGCTTCGAGCACGGCCGCCACGCCGACGAGAACTTCTTGGCCTGGTGCGAAGGCCGCACCGGCTTCCCGCTGGTCGACGCCGCGATGGCGCAGATCAATCAGACCGGCTGGATGCACAACCGACTGCGCATGGTGACGGCGAGCTTTCTCGTCAAGGACCTCGGCATCGACTGGCGCCGCGGCGAAGCCTATTTCGCCCTGCACCTGATCGACTACGACCTCGCTGCCAACAACGGCGGCTGGCAGTGGGCGGCCTCGACCGGCTGCGACGCGCAACCGTGGTTCCGGATCTTCAATCCGATGACGCAGAGCCGCAAGTTCGACCCCGAAGGCAAGTTCATCCGCCGCTATCTGCCACAGCTCGCCGGTCTCGCCGACGACCTCATCCACGCGCCCTGGGAACTCGGCCCGATCGTGCTCGAGGCTGCGGGTGTCGAGCTCGGCCGCGACTATCCGCGGCCGATCGTCGACCACGCCGAGGCACGGGTGAAGTCGCTGGCGCGCTACGGCGCCGCCGTCAAGCCGAAGCCGTAGCCGCGCGGTTCAGGACACCGTGGCTTCGGGCAGGGCCGCCGTGTAGCGGCCGATCAGCGCCAGCAGGTCTTCCTCGGAGTAGGGCTTGCCGAGGTAGTGATCGACGCCGAGCTCGGCGGCGTGCTCGCGGTGCTTGGTGGCGATGCGCGAGGTGATCATGATCACCGGCAAGGCCCGCAGGCGGGCATCGGCGCGGATGTTGCGCACCAGGTCGAAGCCGTCCATGCGCGGCATCTCGATGTCGGAGAGCACGATGGCCGGCACTTCCTCGGCCAGGCGCTCGAGAGCGTCGAGGCCGTCTTTCGCGAGCGTGACGCGATAGCCTTCGCGCACCAGCAAGCGCTGGGTGACGCGGCGCACGGTGAGCGAATCGTCGACCACGAGCACCAGCGGCGCCGCGGCCGGCGCGGCCTGGAATGCGCCCGGCGCGGCCGGCGCGCCGGTGACGGCACTGCGCCGCGCCGCCAGCGTCGCTGCCCGGGCCGAGTCGCCGTACAGCGTGGCGAGGGCGACCGGGTTGTAGATGAGCGCGACGGTGCCCGAAGCGAGCAGCGTCATGCCGGCCAGGCCGGGCAGACGGGACAGCTGCGGGCCCAGGTTCTTGACCACGACTTCCTGGTTGCCGAGCACCTCGTCGACGTGGACGGCGATGCGCTGCTGGGCGCTGCGAACGACGACGACGGTGCGCATCCGCGCCGCCGACTCTTCGGGCCGCAGACCGAGCTGGAGCAGGTCGCCCAGCCAGAAGAACGGCACCGCGCCGCTACCGGTCTCGAAGGCGCCGCTCGTGTAGGAAGCGTCGATCTGCTCCGGCTTGGCCCGGCGCACGATCTCGACCAGCGTCGACGGCACGGCGACGGTGCTGGCGCCGCAGCGCAGCATCACCACCTGCGTCACTGCCGTGGTGAGCGGCAGGATGAGCTTGAACGACGTGCCCTGGCCCGCCGCTGTCGCCGTCTCGATGCGACCGCCCATGGCGATCACCTCGGAGCGCACGACGTCCATGCCGACACCACGGCCGGCCAGCTCGGTGACCCTGTCGGCTGTGGTGAAGCCGGCGGTGAAGATGAAGTTGGCGAGCGCGGCGTCGTCTGGCGCCGCGGCCGGGTCGACGAGCTTCATCGCTTCGGCCTTGGCGCGGATCTTCGCCATGTCGAGGCCGGCGCCGTCGTCGCGGAACTCGACGCCGACTTCGTTGCCCTCGTGCGAAAGCGCCACGACGATGTTGCCGGTGGCGTCCTTGCCGGCGGCGGTGCGCGTCTCGGGCGCCTCGATGCCGTGTGTCACGCAGTTGCGCAGCAGGTGCTCGAAGGCGCCGGTCATGCGGTCGAGCACGCCGCGGTCGACCTCGATCGAGCCGCCGACGATGTCGAGCCGGACCTGCTTGCCGGTTTCCTTGGCCGTCAGGCGAACGACGCGGTAGAGCCGGTCGGAGAGGCCTTCGAACTCGACCATGCGCGTGCGCAGCAGGTCGTCCTGCAGGTCTCGGGTGAGGCGGGCCTGGGCGACCAGCTCGTCTTCCGTGGTCTCGAGCGAGCGCTGCAGCGTGCGCTGCACGGTGGCGACGTCGTTGACCGACTCGGCCATCATCCGCGTCAGCTCCTGGAAGCGGGTGAAGCGGTCGAACTCGAGCGGATCGAAGGCCTGCGACGCGGCCTTGGCGGCCTCGAGCCGCGACGTCATCTGCACCTCGCCCTG
>JAYTYH010000203.1:0-4103 GCA_043742485.1 Rhizobacter sp. | reverse complement strand
GAGATCACCGGGCCGAGATCGAGGTCGCTCACGGCCGGGCCGACGCGCAGCGCCCGATAGCGCTCGGCCATCCGCGCCCGCACCGCCTCGAACACCGGCCGCTCGACGAGGATGCGCGACGCCGCAGAGCACGTCTGCCCCGCGTTCTGGATGCCGGCGTTGACGAGGAAGGGCAGCGCGGCGTCGAGGTCGGCATCGGCGAAGACGATCTGCGGGCTCTTGCCGCCGAGCTCGAGCGTGACCGGCACGGCGTTCGCTGCCGCAGCGATCTGCACCAGGGCGCCGGTCGCGACCGAGCCGGTGAAGGACACATGGTTCACGTCGGGATGCGCCGACAGTGCCGCGCCGGCTTCCTCGCCGAGGCCGGTGACGACGTTGAGCGCGCCCGGCGGCAAGCCGGCCTCGGCGCAGATGCGCGCGAAGGCGAGCACGGTGAGGCAGGCTTCCTCGGCCGGCTTGAGCACGCAGGCGTTGCCCATGGCGAGTGCCGCGCCGACGCTGCGGCCGACGATCTGCATCGGGTAGTTCCAGGGCACGATGTGGCCGGTCACACCGTGCGGCTCGCGCAAGGTCAGCGCCGTGTAGCCGGCCGCGAACGGCAGGGTCTCGCCGTGCACCTTGTCGGCGGCGCCGCCGTAGAACTCGAAGTAGCGCGCCAGGGCGACGGCATCGGCCCTCGCCTGCTTCAGCGGCTTGCCGACGTCGTGCACCTCGAGCCGTGTCAGCAGCTCGACGTTCTCGAGAACCCTGCTCGAAATGGCGGCGAGGACGCGGCCGCGCTCGAGCGCGTTGAACGCGCCCCAGGCGCGGGTGCCACCCCGGCCCGGGCCTTCAACGGCATCGCGCGCGGCGGCCACGGCGGCGTCGATGTCCGCGGCCGTGCCACGCGCGATCGTCGCGAGGGCGCTGCCGTCGGACGGGTCCTCGAGCGCGAGCGTCGAGCCTCCGGCGGCTCCGATCCACTCACCGCCGATGAGCATCCGGTCGGTACGAAAGCCGATGTCCACTGCAGCCATGATCACTCTCCTGGCGCGATTCTCGCCGGTCGCGCAGCGAGGCGACCGCTCACCCGCATCTGTGTAGACTCGTGTGTAAAGAGGCACACATGGCGACCAACCTTTCCCTCGATCCCGATCTCATCGACCGAGCGCTGGCCGTGAGCGGCGTGCGCACGAAGAAGGCCGCGGTCACCCTTGCGCTCGAGGAGTTCGTGGCCCGGCGACGGCAAAAGCGACTGATCGAGCTGATGGGCAAGCTCGAGTGGGACACCTCCTTCGACGCCAAGGCGGAACGTTCCCGCAAGTGACGTTGTTCGTCGACACCAGCGTCTGGTCCCTGGCGCTGCGGCGCGACGGCAGCGCCGACCTCGCCGAGGTCCAGGCCCTGCGCCGAGCCCTGGGCGGAGAGGAGATGGTCGTCACGACCGGCATCGTCCTGCAGGAGCTGCTCCAGGGCTTCGCCGGGCCGCGCGCCGGGCGAGAGATCGTCGAGCACTTTTCGGCGCTGCCGATGATCGTGCCCGACCGCGACGATCACGTCGAGGCTGCAGCGTTGCGCAACCTCTGCCGTCGCAAAGGCGTGCCGCTCGCGACCATCGACGCATTGCTCGCGCAACTGTGCGTCCGCCACGGCATGACGATGCTGACGACGGACCGGGACTTCACCTCGGCCGCCGCGCATTGCCCGCTCATGCTCTGGCAGCACGAACGATAGCGAGGCACACGCCATCGCCTTGTTCCTCGCCCGGCGCTTCGCCAGCTTCGTCGCCACCCTGCTGGTGGCCTCGATCGTCGTCTTCACCGTACTCGACGTGCTGCCGGGCAACATCGCCGAGGTCATGCTCGGCGAAAGCGCGACGCCGGAATCGGTGGCCGCGCTCGGCGCCAAGCTCGGCCTTGACCGCCCGGCGCCGGTTCGCTACGCCGACTGGATGAAGGGCCTGGCCAGCGGCGACCTCGGCACCAGCGTCGCCTACGACACGCCGATCTCGGCGCTGATCGGCGAGCGCCTCGCCGTCACCGTGCCGCTAGCGCTCATGGCGATGCTGCTCACGACCGTGCTGGCCTTCGCGCTCGGCCTGCTCGCCGCCTCGCAGCACGGCCGCGCCGGCGACACCGCCGTCATGGCCGCGAGCCAGGTCGGCATCGCGGTGCCGAACTTCTGGTTCGCGATCCTGCTGAGCCTGGTCTTCGCGGTGAAGCTCGGCTGGTTCTCCGCCACCGGCTTTCCGGGCTGGAGCGCGGACGCCGGCGGCGGCCCGTTCGCCGGCCTGCGCGCGCTCGTCTTGCCGGCCGTAGCGCTGGCCGTCGTGCAGGCCTCGATCCTGGCCCGCATCGTCCGCTCGGCGGTGATCGACGTGATGCGCGAAGACTTCGTGCGCACGGCGCGCGCCAAGGGCGTGTCGCGAAGCGGCGTGCTCTGGGGCCACGTCATGAGGAACGCCATGGTGACGGTGCTCACCGTGATGGGCCTGCAGTTCGCCAACCTGCTCGCCGGCACTGTCGTCATCGAGCGCGTGTTCGCACTGCCCGGGCTCGGCCTGCTCGCCTTCCAGGCGATCGCCAACCGCGACCTCGTCGTCGTCCGCGACGTCGTCATGCTGCTGGCCGCGGCGGTGGTGTGCATCAACTTCATCGTCGACCTGCTCTACGTCGTCATCGACCCGCGCCTGCGCGCGCGCGGCTCGTGACGGCCGCCCGTCACCGCCTGCCGGCGAGCTTCGTCATCGGCGCGCTGCTGGTCGCGGCGCTGCTCGCCCTCGTGCTGCTTTCGTTCGTGTGGACGCCGTACCCGGCAACCGACCTCGACATCCCGAGCAAGCTGCAGCCGCCCTCCGCCGCGCACTGGCTCGGCACCGACAGCCTCGGCCGCGACATCGTGACGCTGCTCATCGTCGGCAGCCGCGTCTCGATCGCGGTCGGCGTCATCGCCGTCGGCATCGGCATCGGATTCGGCGTCCTGCTCGGCCTCGTCGCCGCGGTGTGGCGCGGCTGGATCGAGGAGGTGGTGATGCGCTTTGCCGACTTCACCTTCGCCTTTCCGGCGCTGCTCTCGGCGATCATGCTGACGGCCATCTACGGGCCCGGCGTCGTGACCTCGATCGTGGCGATCGGCATCTTCAACGTGCCGGTGTTCATCCGCATCACGCGGGCCAGCGCGCTGGTGGTGCGATCGCGCGAGTTCGTCACCGCCGCGCGGGCGCTGGGCAAGAGCGAATGGCGGATCACACTCGAGCACGTGCTGCCGAACATCCTGCCCATGCTGATCGTGCAGGCGACGATCCAGTTCGCGCTGGCCATCCTCGCCGAGGCCGCGCTCAGCTACCTCGGCCTCGGCACGCAGCCGCCGACGCCGTCGTGGGGTCGCATGCTCAACGACGCGCAGACGCAGCTCTTTCGCGCGCCGATGCTGGCCGTGTATCCCGGCGCCGCCATCGCCCTCACCGTGCTCGGCCTCAACCTGATGGGCGACGGCCTGCGTGACCTGTTCGACCCCCGGCTCGCCAACCGGCGTTGACGCCGCGAGGGCTCCGCTACGATGCGGCGGCCGAGGAAGAGGACGCCATGACGACGATCCCCGGGGGAATGTTTCCGGCAGCCACGGCCCGCCTGCTGCTGGCCTTCGCGGTGACCGTGCTCGCCGCCTGCGGCGGTGGCGGTGGCGGCGAGGGGGCCGGCACGACGCCGCTGCCGGCGACGCTGGCCGTCGTCGCCCCCGCGGCGCAGCAGCCGCTCAGCACGGCGCTGGCCTTCACGTCGAACGCCGTCGATCCGGCGCTCGTCTACGCCTGGGACTTCGGCGACGGCACGTCCAGCACGTTGGCGGCGCCAAGCCACGCCTACGCGCAGGCCGGCGTCTTCACGGTGCGCCTGGTCGTCGGCAACGGCAGCGGCGCGCTGGCGGCCACGGCCACGGTGCAGATCGCCGACTTCGCCGTCGTTGCCGGCAAGGCCTGCAGCGGCACCGGCCAGAGCGGCTGGTGCTGGCAGCGGCCGCTGCCGCAGGGCAACTTCATCGCCGACTACGCCTTCGTCGACGACAGCCACGGCTGGGCGGTCGGCGACCAGGGCACGATCCTCGCCACCACCGACGGCGGCGTGACC
>JAYTYH010000202.1:0-3531 GCA_043742485.1 Rhizobacter sp. | reverse complement strand
CTTGTACGTCGAGGGCACCGGCGCCGAGGGCCGCACGTAGTCGGGGCCGACGGCGCAGCCGGCCAGGGCCAGCGCTGCCACCGCCATCGCCACTGCGGCTGTCATCGTGTGCGTCTCGTGGGTCATGCGGCACCTCCGGAAATCGCCGGCTCGGCAACGCCGGTCCGACCTGGCTTTCTCTTCCGCAGCTTGTCGAGCAGCACGTAGAACACCGGCGTCGTCAGCAGCGTCAGGAGCTGGCTCGCGATCAGGCCGCCGATGATCGCCACGCCGAGCGGCCGACGCAGCTCGGCGCCTTCGCCGAAGCCGATCGCGAGCGGCAGCGCACCGAAGCCGGCGGCAAGCGTCGTCATCAGGATCGGTCGGAAGCGCAGCAGACAGGCTTCGCGCACCGCCTCCACCGCCGAGAGGCCGCGCGTGCGCTCGGCCTCGAGCGCGAAATCGATGATCAGGATGGCGTTCTTCTTGACGATGCCGATAAGCAGGAACACGCCGATGAGGGCGATGACGGAGAACTCCATCCGCAGCGCCAGCAGCGCCAGCACGGCGCCGACGCCAGCCGAGGGCAGCTTCGACAGCACTGTGATTGGATGGACCAGGCTCTCGTAGAGCATGCCGAGCACGATGTAGATCACGACGATGGCGGCCACGATGAGCATCGCCTGCTGGCCCTGCGATTCGCGGGCCGCCCTTGCCGTGCCCTGGAACGAGCCGCGCACATTGGTCGGCATGCCGATGTCGGCCTCGCCCTGGCGGATCTCGCGCTCGGCCTCGTCGAGCGTGGCGCCTTCGGCGAGGTTGAACGAGACCGTGGTCGCCAGCTCGCCGTCCTGGTGGTTGATCGCCGTTGGCGTCGCACCCTCGCGAAAGCGCGCGACGGCCGCGAGCGGCACCAGCCTCGTCGCCGTGTTGGCCAGGGCGCTGCCGGTCGACGCGTCGCGCAGACCGGGGT
This sequence comes from Rhizobacter sp., assembly GCA_043742485.1. GTDB lineage: Bacteria > Pseudomonadota > Gammaproteobacteria > Burkholderiales > Burkholderiaceae_C > Schlegelella_A. The sequence continues at coordinate 2,579 of JAYTYH010000202.1, read as the reverse complement.
TGGCCGACGAGGTCGTCGTCGTCTGCGATTGCGACGCGGCACCGGCCGATGCGGTCGCAGCCGTGGTGGTCGTCGTCGTCGATGCCGTGCCCGTCGTGCCGCCGGCGCTCAGGCCCTTGGCCGGCACGTAGATGTCGGCCAGCGCGTTCGGCCCCTGCGCGTACCGCGGCGCCCATTCCATGATGACGTGGTACTGGTTGAGCTCGTCGTAGATGGTCGCGACCTGGCGCTGGCCGAAGGCGTTGTAGAGCGCAGAGTCAATCGCGCTCGAGGTCAGGCCGAGCCGCGACGCCGAGTCGCGATCGACCTCGACGCGCGTCTCGACGCCGTTGTCCTGCTGGTCGGTGTCGACGTCGGTCATGGTGGCCGACTGCTTCATGTCGTCGGCCAGCCGCGTCGCCCACTTGCGCAGGTCGGCGAGGTTGTCGCTCTTGAGCGTGTACTGGTAGGTCGAGTTGCTCTGGCGGCCGCCGGCGCGCACGTCCTGCACCGGGCTGAGGAAGATCTGCAGGCCGGTCACCTGCGCGAGCTGCGGGCGAAGGCGCGCGATCGCGGCCTGGCCGCTCTCGGTGCGCTGCGAGATCGGCTTCAGGTTGACGAACATGAAGCCGCCGCCGGCGCGGCTGCCACCGGTGAAGCCGACCACCGTCGCCACCGCCGGATCGCGGCGCACGATGTCGACGACGCGGCGCAGCTTTTCGCCCATCGCCTGCGTCGAGATGCTCTGGTCGGCGCGCAGGCCGCCTTGCAGCTGACCGCTGTCCTGCTGCGGGAAGAAACCCTTGGGGGCAGCGCTGAACAGATACACGTTCAGCCCGATCACGGCGACCAGGATGAACAGCACCAGCCAGAGGCTGGCCAGCGCCCAGTCGAGGCTGGCCTCGTACCAGCCGAGCACGCGCTGGTAGCCGGCCTCGGCCCATGTCGCCAGCCGGCCCGGCGGCTTCGCGTTCGCCTTCGGAGGCTTCAGCAGCCAAGCGCACATCATCGGCGTCGTCGTCAGCGAGACGACGAGCGAGATCATCACCGCCGCCGACAGCGTCACCGCGAACTCGCGGAACAGGCGCCCGACCTGGCCCTCCATGAAGAGCAGCGGAATGAACACCGCCACCAGCGAGACGCTGATCGAGAGCACCGTGAAGCCGACCTCCTTCGCACCCAGCAGAGCCGCCTCCATGCGGCTCATGCCGGCCTCGATGTGGCGTGTGGTGTTCTCGAGCACGACGATGGCATCGTCGACGACGAAGCCGGTGGCCACAGTGAGCGCCATCAGGCTGAAGTTGTTGAGCGAGAAGCCGAGCAGCAGCATGACGCCGAAGGTGCCGAGCAGCGACACGATCGTCGCCGCCGCCGGCACGATGGTGGCGCGCAGGTTGCGCAGAAAGGCACTGACGACGAGCACGACGAGCACGACCGAGACCAGCAGCGTCAACTCGATCTCGCGCAGCGAGGCGCGAATGGAATTGGTGCTGTCCGTCGCGACGTCGAGTTCGACCTCGGCCGGCAGCTGCGCGCGCAGCTCGGGCAGCAGCGCCCGCACGCCGTCGACCGTCTCGATGACGTTGGCGCCCGGCTGCCGCGTGATCAGCACGATCACCGCCGGCTGGCCGTTGAAGAGGCCGAGCGTGCGCGTGTTCTCGACGCCGTCGGTGACCTCGGCAACATCTTGCAGGCGCACCGCGGCGTCGTTGCGCCAGGCGATCACCATCGGCGCGTAGTCGGCGGCGCGGCGGGCCGGCGTCTGCGTGTAGATCTGGAGCTTGCGGCCCTCGCCCTCGATCACGCCCTTGGGCCGGTTCGCGCTCGCGGCCTGGATGGCGGCGCGGACGTCGTCTGTGCTGATGCCGTACTTGTTGAGCGCGAACGGCAGCAGCTCGACGCGCACCGCCGGCAGCGTGCTGCCGCCGATCTCGACATCGCCGACGCCTTCGACCTGCGCCAGCCGCTGGCTGACGATGTTCGACACGGCGTCGTAGATCTGCCCCGGCGTCTTCGTCTTCGAGGTCAGCGCCAGGATGATGACCGGCGCGTCGGACGGGTTGGCCTTGCGGTAGGTCGGGTTGCTGCGCAAGGTGGCCGGCAAGTCGACGCGGGAGGCGTTGATCGCCGCCTGCACCTCGCGCGCGGCGCCGTCGATGTTGCGGCTGAGCTCGAACTGCAGGCTGATGCGCGTGGTGCCGACCCGGCTCGACGACGTGATCTCGTTGATGCCGGCGATCGAGCCGAGCCGGCGCTCGAGCGGCGTCGCCACGCTCGTCGCCATCGTGTCGGGGCTGGCACCGGGCAGCGAGGCGCTCACCGAGATCGCCGGGTAGTCGACTTGCGGCAGCGGCGAGACCGGCAAGGCGAAGAAAGCACCGATTCCGGCGAGCGCGATGCCCGCGGTCAGCAGGACGGTGCCGATGGGGCGGCGGACGAAGGGGGCGGAGAGGTTCACTTGCCGCTCTCGGTCCGGGGTCGGAGGACGGCCAAGGCCATCGGGCAGTCAACGACGCTCATGTCCCCCGAGGCCGGCTCGCCGCCGACTTCTCCTCCTTGACTTCGCTGCGTCGACCACCCGACACCCTTGGCCTGTGGAC
>JAYTYH010000201.1:0-1824 GCA_043742485.1 Rhizobacter sp. | reverse complement strand
GCCGAGCTGAACGACTGGCTGCTCGACAAGTGCGTCGCGTACGCCAAGTCGATGCCGCACCCCGAGCAGAAGGACAAGACGGTGTTCGAGATGTTCGAGACCGAGCGTCCGGTGCTGATGCCGTATCGCGGCGCTTTCGACGGCTTCCACTCGACGACGGCCGCGGTGTCGAAGACCTGCCTCGTGCGCTTCGACACCAACAAGTACTCGGTGATGTCGAAAGCGGTCGGCCGGCCGGTCGAGGTGCATGCGTACGCGGAACGTATCGTCATCAAGCAGGACGGCCTCGTCGTCGGCGAGCATGCCCGCAAGTTCGGCCGCAACCAGACAGCGTACGATCCCTGGCACTATGTGCCGGTTCTGGCGAGGAAGCCTGGCGCCTTGCGCAACGGAGCGCCGTTCAAGGACTGGCCGCTGCCCGGCTCGATCGAGAAGGTGCGGGCCAGGCTCGCCGGCTCGGACGCCGGCGACAAGCAGATGGTCAAAGTGCTGACCGCCGTGCTGACCGACGGCTTGGCGGCGGTCGAGGCGGCGTGCTCCGAAGCGATCGCGGCCGGCATCGCCAGCGCCGATGTGATCATCAACGCGCTGGCGCGACGCCAACAGCCGCTGCCCGTCGCCTCGATCATGACGCCGCAGCGGCTGGAGCTGAGCTGCCCGCCGATTGCCGATTGTGCCCGCTACGACAACCTCCGGGCGCCGATCTTGGCCGTGGAGGTTGCCCATGGAGCGCTCTGAGATCCTGGAGATGATGGCGGCGTTGCAGCTCGCCGGCATGCGGGCGGCGTATGACGAGATCGTCTCCACCGGCGTGAAGCGCCAGCACAGCGTCGAGCGCATTATCGGCGCACTGTTGAAGGCTGAGATCGGCGCCAAGAACGCGCGCTCTATCAACTACCAGATGGGCATCGCCAAGCTGCCGCTAGCCAAGGAACTGCCCGACCTCAACTTCACGGACACGCCGATCAACGCCGGGCTGATCGAGCAGCTCAGCACCGGCGCGTTCCTCGACAGCCAGCGCAATATCGTGCTGATCGGCGGCACTGGCACCGGCAAGACCCACATCGCGATCGGCATCACCCGCAATATCATCCGTGCCGGGCGGAAGGCGCGGTTCTTCAACGCCGTCGATCTCGTCAACAAGCTCGAGACCGAGGTCAAGCTCGGCCGCCAGGGTCGCATCGCCGACGGGCTCGGCCGCGTCGATCTGCTCGTGCTCGACGAGCTGGGCTACCTGCCGTTCGCGCAGTCCGGCGGCCAACTGCTGTTCCACCTGATCAGCCGGCTCTACGAAAGCACGTCGATCATCGTCACGACCAATCTCGCGTTCGGCGAGTGGGCGAGCGTGTTCACTGATCCGAAGATGACGATGGCCCTGCTCGATCGGCTCACGCACCACTGCGACATCGTCGAGACCGGCAACATCAGCTGGCGCTTCACGCACCGAGGCTGAGCCCGGCCAGCGCGCCGCAACCCTCCACAACACGGCCACCATCCGCCTAACGGCGAGGAGCGACGACATGCGCCTGACGATCGACAGCAACGCCTGGAACCGCGGCTTCTGGGACGGAGAGCTGGGCTTGCCCCTGCGCTCGTGCCCCTACGCGGTCGGCACCACCGAACGCTGGTCCTGGTCGAGCGGCCACATCGAGGGCGACGCCGCTCGCAACGGCTTCAAGGCAACACTGCCGTGCTCGCCGCTGCGGTCCCGAAAAGACGCGCCCGGTGCTGAGGCTGACGATGTTCCGCTCCGCGTCACATCATCAGCCTCAGCACCGGAAGAAACCCAAGAAAAAGGGGTCAACGTTGCACGCCGATCGGGGG
>JAYTYH010000200.1:0-2605 GCA_043742485.1 Rhizobacter sp. | reverse complement strand
CGGGCGGGGCGCTGGTGGAAAAACCCTTGTGGCAGGGGCAGTTGAGGTCCGCCATGGTAACAGGGGAAAAACGCCGGGCGATCGGGCTCGCCAGCACCTGTCATGGCGGCACGTGGTTACCACGGATCAGGGCGGCCGGATGAGTAGGGCGGGCAGCAGCGGGACGCTGACGGCGCCGGGCACGGCGAGGCGGGCCCCGAGGTAGTCCCAGAACCGGATCGACTGTTTGGCGCAGGTTTTCATCAGACCGAGGAAGGCGTCGCGGCAGTCGCGGCCCAGGTCCGAGCGCGTGCCTCCGGAGACCTTGCGGCGGGTGACGTGACTGCGGATGTCGCTCTCCGAGCCGTTGGTGTGCAACGGCACGTCAGGTCGCTCCAGCACCATCAGCAGATCGGCCTTCTTGGCGTGCAGCCGTTTGAGCAAGCGGTCGAGCGTCACGAAGCAGGTGTTGGTCGTGAAGATGGCGTCGAAGCGCGTGGCCAACTCGGCCTTGGCCTCGGGCTTAGGCGCGCGGGCATAGGCTTTGAGATCGGCGTAGAGCGTCCAGATGCGATCACGGATCGCTTCCTTGGCCACGCGCCGGTCCTCGGTGAACGCGTCCAGCTTGTGTACGAGGCGCTCGGCATGCACCCAGCAGGCGGCGTGGTGGCCGATGTCGAACTGGCCGGCGCCGTCGGAGACGATGACGGTGTCGTCGAGAAGACCCTGCGTGTCAATCGGCGCCTAACTCTAACCCCCGATCGGCGTGCAATGTTGACCCCTTTTTCTTGGGTTTCTTCCGGAGCTGAGGCTGATGATGTGACGCGGAGCGGAACATCATCAGCCTCAGCTCCGGGCGCGTCTTTTCGGGACCGCAGCGGCGAGCACGGCAGTGTTGCCTTGAAGCCGTTGCGAGCGGCGTCGCCCTCGATGTAGCCACTCGACCAGGACCAGCGCTCGGTGGTGCCGACCGCGTAGGGGCAACAGCGCAAGGGCAAGCCCCGCTCGCCGTCCCAGAAGCCGCGGTTCCAGGCATTGCCGTCGATCGTCAGGCGCATGTCGTCGCTCCTCGCCGTTGAGCGGATGGTCGGCCGTGATGTGGATGGTCGCCGGCGCGCAGGCGGGTGGCCCGGGTCTCAGCCTCGGTGCGTGAAGCGCCAGCTGATCTTGCCGGTCTCGACGATGTCGCAGTGGTGGGTGAGGCGGTCGAGCAGCGCCATCGTCATCTTCGGATCGGCGAACACACTCGGCCACTCGGCGAAGGCGAGATTGGTCGTCACGACGATCGAGGTGCGCTCGTAGAGCCGGCTGATCAGGTGGAACAGCAGTTGGCCGCCGGACTGCGCGAACGGCAGATAGCCCAGCTCGTCGAGCACCAGCAGATCGACGCGCGCGATGCCGTCGGCGATGCGGCCCTGGCGACCGAGCTTGACCTCGGTCTCCAGCTTGTTGACGAGATCGACGGCGTTGTAGAAGCGCACCTTGCGACCGGCACGGACGATGTTGCGGGCAATGCCGATCGCGATGTGACTCTTGCCAGTGCCGGTGTCGCCGATCAGCACGACGTTGCGCTGGCTGTCGAGGAACGCGCCCGTTCCGAGGGTCTCGATCAGCGCGCCGTTGATCGTCGTGCCGTCGAAGCTCAGATCAGCGAGTTCCTTGGCCAGCGGCAGCTTGGCGATGCCCATCTGGTAGTTGATGGAGCGCGCGTTCTTGGCGGCGATCTCGGCCTTCAGCAGCCCGCCGATGATACGCTCGACGCTGTGCTGGCGTTTCACGCCGATGGCGACGATCTCGTCGTAGGCCGCCCGCATGCCGGCGAGCTGCAGCGTCGCCATCATCTCGATGATCTCGGAGCGTTCGGTCATAGCGGCGCGCCTCCCAGGCCGAGATTGCCGAGACCGGCCTGCACGGTCGTCACGGCCGGCGCCCGGAGCTTGTCGTAGCGGGCGCAATCGGCGCGTGGCGGACAACTCAGCGCCAGCGCTCCCGGCGTCATGATCGAGGCGACCGGCTCGGGCTGTTGGCGTCGCGCCAGCGCGTTGATGATCACATCGGCGCTGGCGATGCCGGCACGAAGCGATTCCGCGCACGCCGCCTCGACCGCGGCCAAGCCGTCGGTGAGCACGGCGGTCAGGATCTTGACCATCTGCCGGTCGCCGTCGTCCGAGCCGGCGAGCCTGGCCCGCACCTTCTCGATCGAGCCGGGCAGCGGCCAGTCTTTGAATGGCGCGCCGTTGCGGAGCGCCCCGGGCTTTCTGGCCAGCACCGGCACATAGTGCCAGGGATCGTACGCCGTCTGATTGCGGCCGAACTTGCGGGCATGCTCGCCGACAACGATGCCGTCCTGCTTGATGACGATGCGCTCCGCATACGCATGCACCTCGACCGGCCGGCCGACCGCCTTCGACATCACCGAGTACTTGTTGTTGTCGAACCGGACGAGGCAGGTCTTCGATACCGACGCGGTCGTGGAATGGAAGCCGTCGAAAGCGCCGCGATACGGCATCAGCACCGGACGCTCGGCCTCGAACATCTCGAACACCGTCTTGTCCTTCTGCTCGGGGTGCGGCATCGACTTGGCGTACGCGACGCACTTGTCGAGCAGCCAGTCGTTCAGCTCGGC
>JAYTYH010000199.1:0-5764 GCA_043742485.1 Rhizobacter sp. | reverse complement strand
CGCGCGCTGCATGGACTGCGGCACGCCGTTCTGCAACAGCGGCTGTCCGGTCAACAACATCATTCCCGACTTCAACGACCTGGTCTACCGGGCCGACTGGAAGAACGCGTTCGCGGTGCTCGACTCGACCAACAACTTCCCCGAGTTCACGGGCCGCATCTGTCCTGCGCCTTGCGAGGCGGCCTGCACGCTGAACATCAACGACATGCCTGTGGGCATCAAGTCGATCGAGCACGCGATCATCGACCGCGCCTGGGCCGAGGGCTGGGTCGTGCCGCGGCCGGCTTCGGTCAAGACCGGCAAGACGGTGGCTGTGGTCGGATCCGGACCGGCCGGCCTCGCTGTCGCCCAGCAGCTCGCCCGGGCCGGGCATTCGGTGACGGTGTTCGAGCGCAACGACGCGATCGGCGGCCTGCTTCGCTACGGCATTCCCGACTTCAAGATGGAGAAGACGCACATCGATCGCCGCGTCGCGCAGATGGAGGCCGAGGGCGTCGTCTTTCGCACCGGTGTTCGCGTGGGCACGCCGGCCGCCGACGAGAACATCACCGACTGGTCGACGGAGTGCATCTCGCCTGCAGAGCTGAAGGCGCAGTTCGATGCCGTGGTGCTTGCCGCCGGTGCCGAGCGCTCGCGCGATCTGCCGGTGCCGGGCCGCGACCTCGATGGCGTGCACTACGCGATGGAGTTTCTGCCGCAGCAGAACAAGGTCAATGCCGGCGGCACGATCGACAAGCAGATCCGGGCCGACGGCAAGGACGTGATCGTCATCGGCGGGGGCGACACCGGCAGCGACTGCGTCGGCACGAGCAATCGGCACGGCGCCAGAAGCGTGACGCAGTTCGAGCTCATGCCAATGCCGCCCGACCAGGAAGACAAGCCGCTGGTGTGGCCGTACTGGCCGACCAAGCTGCGCACGTCGTCGAGCCATGAAGAAGGCTGCGACCGCGAGTTCGCGATCGCGACCAAGGAGTTTGTGGGCGAAGCCGGCAAGCTCACGGCGCTGAAGACGGTGCGGGTCGAATGGCGCGGCGGCAAGATGGTCGAGGTGGCGGGCAGCGAGCAGCTCATGCCGGCCGCTCTGGTGCTCCTGGCGATGGGATTCGTGAGCCCGCTGGCGAGTCTGCTCGACGGCTTCGGCATCGAGCGCGATGGCCGCGGCAACGCACGCGCCAGTGTCGACGTCGACGGTGGCTATGCGACCAGCGTCGCCAATGTCTTTGCTGCCGGCGACGTGCGCCGTGGCCAGTCGCTCGTCGTCTGGGCGATCCGTGAGGGCCGGCAGGCCGCCCATGCGGTCGACGCCTTCCTGATGGACGCGAGCGAGCTGCCGCGCTGATTCGATGACGCCTCAGCTTCCCGCAGGCGAAGTGCCTGGGCGCACCGTCGACGGTGACGCCGTAATCGCGATCGAGAACGTCGTCTTCGGCTACGACGCCGGCCGCACGATACTCAACGACGTCTCGATGACCTTCGGGCGCGGCAAGGTCACGGCCATCCTCGGTGGCTCCGGCTGCGGCAAGACAACGTTGCTGCGGTTGATCGGCGGCGTGTATCCGGTGACCAAGGGCGCCATTCGCATCGACGGCGAGATCGTCGACGCCGGCAATCGGGCCCAGCTGTTCGCGCTGCGCCGCCGGCTCGGCATGCTGTTCCAGTTCGGTGCCCTCTTCACCGACCTCTCGGTGTTCGAGAACGTCGCCTTCCCGCTCCGCGAACACACCGATCTCGACGAGTCGATGATCCGCGACATCGTGCTGATGAAGCTCAAGGCCGTCGGCCTGCGCGGTGCGGCCAAGCTGCGCATCGCCGAGATTTCGGGCGGCATGGCGCGCCGCGTCGCGCTGGCGCGTGCGATCGCGCTCGACCCCGAGTTCATCCTGTACGACGAGCCGTTCGCGGGCCTCGACCCGATCTCGATGAGCGTGGCCGCCAATCTCATCCGCACGCTCAACGACACCACCGGCGCCACGTCGATCCTCGTCTCGCACGATGTCGACGAGTGCTTCTCGATCTGCGACTACGCCTACCTGATGTCGTCGCAGGGCAAGGTCGTGACCCACGGCAAGCCTGAGCAACTGGCCGGCTCCGAAGATCCGGAGGTCCGCCAGTTCATTCGTGGCGAACCCGATGGCCCGGTCCGGTTCCACTACCCGGCGCCGCCGCTCGCCGAAGACTTCGGCGTCCGGCCTTGAGCCCACCATGATCGCCGTCATCGCCCGGATCGGGCGCTCCACGCTCGAGTTCCTGCGCATCCTCGGCCACCACGCGACCTTCTTCGTCGAGCTGCTGCGCGCCTGCCCGGCTGCGTTGCGCCGACCCTACCTGGTGGTCGCCCAGATCCATGCCATCGGCAACCTCTCGCTGGTGATCATCCTGTCGTCGGGGCTGGCGGTGGGCTTCGTGCTCGCGCTGCAGATGTACTACGCGCTCGTCACCTACGGCGCGGCCGAGTCGCTCGGCCTCATCGTCAACCTCTCGCTCACGCGCGAGCTTGGGCCGGTGGTCACGGCGTTGCTGTTCGCCGGCCGCGCCGGCACCTCGCTTACGGCCGAGATCGGCCTCATGAAAGCGGGCGAGCAGCTGGCCGCGATGGACATGATGGCCATCGATCCGAAGAGCCGCGTGCTGGCGCCGCGCTTCCTCGCCGGCATCGTCTCGATGCCGATCCTGGCCATTCTCTTTTCGGCCGTCGGAATCCTCGGCGCCTATGTGGTGGCGGTGCTGCTCATCGGCGTCGACGCCGGCAACTTCTGGTCGATCATGCAGTCGGGCGTCGATGTTCGCCGCGACATCGGCAACGGCATCATCAAGAGCTTCGTCTTCGGCCTCATCTGCACGTTCGTGGCGCTTTATCAGGGCTACGAAGCAGAGGCCACTCCAGAAGGTGTGGCGCACGGCACCACCCGCACGGTCGTCATCGCCTCGCTGGGCGTGCTGATGATGGACTTCGTGCTGACCGCACTGATGTTCACCACCCCGTAGCATTGCAGACCAGGAACGCACAGATGGGCAAGAAAAGCATAGAAACCTTCGTCGGCATCTTCGTGTTGCTTGGCTTCGCCGGCCTCGTCTTCCTGGCTCTGAAAGCCGCCAACCTCGGCAGCTTTTCCTCCGGTGAAAGCTACTCGTTGACGGCTCGTTTCGACAACATCGGTGGCCTGAAGGTGAGGGCGCCGGTGAAGAGCGCGGGCGTCACCGTCGGCCGGGTCGCCTCGATCACGCTCGATCAGGCGCGCTTCCAGGGCCTGGTGCGCCTCGACATCCAGCGCGACTATCAATTTCCGAACGACTCCTCGGCCCGCATCCTGACTTCGGGCCTGCTCGGCGACCAGTACCTCGGCATCGAACCTGGCGCGCAGGAGAAGATGTACGCGAGCGGCGACGAGATCAAGCAGACCCAATCCGCAGTGGTGCTGGAGAGCCTCATCAGCCAGTTCCTGTTCAGCAAGGCCGCCGACGCAGGAGCGACGTCGGGCCCGGCAGCGCCCGCCAGTGGAGCAAAGAAATGACGCGACCCAAAGTCTCCGGTTTCGTTCGCGTTGCCGCTGTGCTGGCATTCGCCACAGCGGCCGTCGGTTGCACCAGCATTCAAGCTGCGCGCGGCGGTCCCGGCCAGCGGCTGGACCCATGGGAAAACTGGAATCGCAAGGTGTTCAACTTCAACGACGGCGTCGATCGCGCGGTGTTGAAGCCTGTTGCCACCGCTTACACCAACGTTGTCCCGCAACCCGTGCGCCGCGGCGTCGGCAACTTCTTCGGCAACTTCGCCGATGCCTGGTCGGCGATCAACAACATCCTGCAAGGCAAGTTCACCGCTGCTTCCCAAGACGCCACCCGGGTCGGCGCGAATACGCTGTTCGGCCTGTTCGGCATCCTCGACGTCGCAGCCGAAATGGGCATCGAGCGCCACCACGAAGACTTTGGGCAGACACTCGGCCGTTACGGCGTCGGCGCTGGCGCGTACATCGTTCTTCCGATCCTCGGGCCGTCGACGGTTCGTGATACCGCGGCGCTGCCGCTGGACCGGCTGGCGTCGCCGCCAGCGTTCTTCCAGGGCACGGCCACTCAACTCGGCCTGACGACGCTGCAAATCGTCAACACGCGCTCGGGCCTGCTCGGCGCCACGCGCGTCATCGACGACATCGCGCTCGACCGCTACACCTTCGTGCGCGACGCCTATCTGCAACGGCGTCGCAGCCTCGTCTTCGACGGCGACGTGCCCGAGACGCCAGCCGCGGCCGAGGGTGCTGCATCCGATGCCGCCGGCGCCGCGGCTGCCAACCTGGCGCCGCCGGCAGCTGCCACGCCGGCATCGGGCTCGGCGGTCCGGCCATAGGGCTTTGCGCGGTGGCGTGAACCGGTCAGCGGCGTCCGGCGTTAATGTCGTGAAACGGCTTTTCCTATCCTCCAAGGTACATCTAATGCTCACAAGAAGAATACTCGGCCAGCTGGCCGCCGCCGCCTTGTCTCTTGCCGCCGTCGGCGCCTATGCGCAAGCGGCCAAGGCGCCCGACGCGCTCATCAAGGAGATCTCGACCGATGTCCTCGACGCCGTGAAGGCCGACAAGACGATCCAGGCAGGCGACGTCCGCAAGGTCACCGCACTGGTCGACCAGAAGGTGCTGCCGTATGTCGACTTCCAGCGCATGACGTCGTCGGCGGTCGGCCGCTATTGGCGCCAGGCCACGCCCGATCAACAGAAGCGCGTTCAAGAGGAATTCAAGCTGTTGCTCGTGCGCACCTACTCCGGCGCGTTGGCGCAGGTCAGCGCCGAGCAGTCCGTCGAGCTGAAGCCGATGCGGACGCAGCCCACCGACAACGAGGTCGTGGTGCGCACCGAGATTCGCGGCAAGGGCGACCCGATCCAGCTCGACTACCGTCTTGCGAAGGACGGTGCGAGCTGGAAGATCTACGACGTCAACGTGCTCGGTGTCTGGCTCGTCGAGAACTATCGCAATACGTTCGCGCAGGAGATCGGTGCCAACGGCATGGACGGCCTGATCGCCAAGCTTGCCGAGCGCAACAAGGCCGCGGCCGCAGGCGGCGCCAGAAGCTGACATGCTTCTCTTGCCTGCGACTCTGACTTCGCGCGAGGCCAAGGCCACCCTGCGGATGTTGAAGCAGGCATTGCAAACGGAAGGTGCCGAAGGCCCGGTGGTGGTCGATGCCGGGCCACTCAACCATCTCGATTCGGCGGCACTCGCGGTCCTGCTCGAGCTCGACCGGCTGGCAGGCGCATGGGGAAGAAGCTTTGCCGTACGCGGTGCCCCGCCCAAGCTGTCCGCGCTTGCCAAGCTCTACGGTATCGAAACCATCCTGCTCAAGCCCGAGGCGTCGGTCGCCCCGGTAGCGAGTTGATCGCTGGCGCGAGTTGACCGCCAGCGCTTAGCGCAAGCCGGCAACGTAGTCGGAGACGGCCTTGATGTCGCCGTCGTTCAGCTTCGCGGCGACGGCGGTCATCACTGAATTGTTCTTGCGGGCGCCGCTGCGAAATGCCACCAGTTGCGCCTCCACATAGTCGGCATGCTGGCCCGAAAGCCGCGGGTACTGCACCGGAATGCCCGCGCCGCTGGGCCCGTGGCAACCGGCACAGGCCGGGATGCTGCGGTCTGCTGCGCCGCCGCGATAGAGGCGCTGGCCCGCCAAGGCCAGCATCTTGTCCTTGGCAAAGCCCGGCTTGGCCTGCTTGCCCGCGTAGAACGCTGCGACGTTCTTCATGTCGGCTTCGCTCAATGCCGACGCGAATGCACGCATCACCGCG
>JAYTYH010000198.1:0-3130 GCA_043742485.1 Rhizobacter sp. | reverse complement strand
CGAGCGTGGCGAAGGCGGTGACGACGAGGCTGACTGGTGAAATCACCTGCTTCGGCCCCGTGCCGTCGCTCCAGCGCGTCCGCATCGACAGACTGTCCTTGCCGACCGGAATGCCGATGCCGAGCGCCGGCGCCAGCTCGAGGCCGACGGCGCGCACCGAGTCGTAGAGGGCAGCGTCTTCGCCGGGCTCGCCGCAGGCCGCCATCCAGTTGCAGCTGAGCTTGACGCGGCCGAGCTCGACGGCTGCCGAGAGCAGGTTGGTGATCGCCTCGCCGACGGCCATGCGGGCGGCAGCGGGTGCGTCGAGCAGGGCGATCGGCGCGCGCTCGCCGATCGCCATGGCTTCGCCGCGAAAGCCGGTGAAGTCAGCCAGCGTCACAGCGCAGTCGGCCACCGGCACCTGCCACGGCCCGACCATCGAGTCGCGGCTCGACAAGCCACCCACGGTGCGGTCGCCGATGGTGACGAGGAAGCGCTTGCTGGCCACGGTCGGGTGGCGGAGAACGTCGAAGGCCGCGGCCGCGAGGGTGACGTTCGAGAGATCGAGCGGCACGGGCACGGGCGCGACGCGGGCAACGTCACGGTGCATCTTCGGCGGCTTGCCGAGCAGCACGTCCATCGGCATGTCGATGCCGGGCGCGGCCTGGGGTTCAGAGAGAACGAGCTGTCGCTCTTCCGTGGCCACGCCGACGACCGCGAACGGGCAACGCTCGCGCTCGCAGATCATGCGAAAGACCGGCAGCGCGTCGACCGCCAGCGCGATCGCGTAGCGCTCCTGGCTCTCGTTGCACCAGATCTCCTTCGGCGCCAGGCCGCTCTCCTCGACCGCGATCGCGTTCATGTCGAACACGCCGCCACGGCCGGCGCCGTCGACGAGTTCCGGGAAGGCGTTCGAGAGGCCGCCGGCGCCGACGTCGTGGATGGCCAGGATCGGATTCGCGGCATCGAGCGCGACGCAGTGGTTGATGACCTCCTGCGCGCGGCGCTGGATCTCGGGGTTGCCGCGCTGCACCGAGTCGAAGTCGAGCTCGACGGCGTTGGCGCCCGCCGCCAGCGAACTCGCCGCACCGCCGCCCATGCCGATCCGCATGCCCGGGCCACCGAGCTGGACGAGCAGCGTGCCGGCCGGAAAAGCAACCTTCTGCGTCTGCGAAGCGAGGATGGAACCGAGCCCGCCGGCGATCATGATCGGCTTGTGATAACCGCGCCGCTTGCCGTTCACCGTCTGCTCGAAGACGCGGAAGTAGCCCGCCAATGCCGGCCGGCCGAACTCGTTGTTGAAGGCGGCGCCGCCGATCGGGCCCTCGAGCATGATCTGCAGCGCGCTGGCGATGTGGTCGGGCTTGCCGTAACGCTCGCGCTCCCACGGTTCGTCGGGACCCGGCAGATGCAGGTTCGAGACCGAGAAGCCGGTCAGGCCGGCCTTCGGCTTCGAGCCGCGGCCGGTGGCACCTTCGTCGCGAATCTCGCCGCCGGAGCCGGTGGAGGCGCCCGGGTATGGCGAGATCGCAGTCGGGTGGTTGTGCGTCTCGACCTTCATCAGGACGTGGACCAGCTCGCTGCTGGCAGCATAGCGCGGCGCGTTGGTGAAGCCCTGCGGCTGCCAGCGCTCGATGACTCCGCCTTTCATCACCGAGGCGTTGTCGCTGTAGGCCACGACGGTGTTCTGCGGCGACGCCGCCTCGCTGGCCCGGATCATCTCGAACATCGAGTGTTCCTGGACCGCGCCGTCGATGGTGAACGCGGCGTTGAAGATCTTGTGCCGGCAGTGCTCGCTGTTGGCCTGCGCGAACATCGTCAGCTCGATGTCGCTCGGGGCGCGGCCGATGCGGCGAAAGGCCTCGTGCAGATAGGCGAGCTCGTCGGCCGACAGGGCCAGGCCGAAGATCTCGTTGGCGCGCGCCAGGGCCTCACCGTCGTCGTCGATGTCGACCGCCACGCTCGGCTCGCCGCGCTTCTCGTCGAAGAGCCGATCGACTGCGTCGGTGCTGGCGAGCACGCTCTCGGTCATGCAGTCGTGCACGAGATCGGCCACGGCTGCATGCTGCCCCGCGTCGAGCGGCCTGGCGCCCCCGATCAGGCCACCGAGCAGGCCGCGCTTGAGCGTCAGCCGGTATTCGGTGACGCGCTCGACGCGACGCACGGGCAGGCCGCAGTTGCGGGCGATATCGGTCGCCTTCGAGGCCCACGGCGAGATGGTGCCGAGCCGCGGCGAGACGATGAGCGTGAGGTCGGCGGTGGCAGCGCCGGCGTCGAAAGGGTCACCGTAGCGGAGCAGCGCCGCGGCGCGGTTCAGGTCGACCGGCGCGAGCGGTGCATCGCTCCAGACGACGTGCAGATAGCGGGCGCGGACCGATTCGACCTGCGGGGCGGCGAGGCGAAGGCGCTCGAGCAGGGAGCGGGCGCGGAAGTCGGAAAGTGCGTTGCCGCCTTCGAAATGATGCAGGTGCTTCAAAGCTGGCAGCTCGCTGAGGGCTTCTGACACCCGTGGAAACCCGGAATTCTAAAGGGCCGATGCGATAATTCGGAGCATGACGATCACGATCAAGAGCGGCACCGACATCGACGGCATGCGCCTCGCCGGCCGCCTCGCCTCCGAGGTGCTGGACCTCCTCACCGACCATGTGAAGCCCGGCGCCACCACCGAGGCCATCGACAAGCTGGCGCACGACCACATCGTCTACGCGCAGAAGGCGGTGCCGGCGCCGCTCAACTACGCGCCGCCCGGCTACACGCCCTACCCCAAGTCGATCTGCACCTCGATCAACCACCAGGTCTGCCACGGCATTCCGAACGACCGGCCGCTGAAGAACGGCGATATCCTCAACATCGACGTCACCGTCATCAAGGACGGCTGGCATGGCGACACCAGCCGCATGTTCATCGTCGGCGAAGGCACGATCGCGGCGAAGCGGCTGGTGCAGGTCACCTACGACGCCATGTGGAAAGGCATCGTCAAGGTCCGGCCAGGGGCCCGGCTCGGCGACATCGGCAACGCCATCCAGGTCTTCGCCGAGGGCCAGGGCCTGTCGATCGTGCGCGAGTTCTGCGGCCACGGCATCGGCACCCGCTTTCACGAGGATCCGCAGGTGCTGCACTATGGCAAGCCGGGCACGCTCGACGAGCTCAA
>JAYTYH010000197.1:0-3197 GCA_043742485.1 Rhizobacter sp. | reverse complement strand
CGGCGACAACATGGACCTGAAAGGATCGCGATGACCGACCCGAACGCCAAGCCCGCGACCGACCCGGTCAAACCTCTTCCCGACACCGAGGATGACGAGGGCGAAGACTGGCGGCACGCGCCGGTGGCGCCGAAGGACAAGGGCGTGATCGAGTCGCTGGGCGAGTCGATCTCGGACGTCGTGACCGGGTCGGAAGCCCGTCCCGGCAAGGGCCCGAAGACCTGAACGCTGCCTGCCTCTAGGCAGCCTTGCGGCGGGCCGTCTTCGCGGCCTTTGGCTTGGCAGCCGTCTTCGCAACTGCGCTTGGTTTCCTCGCCGGCGCTTTTGCTGCTGCGGATTTGTCCTCTGGCTTCGACTTGCGGGTCCGCAGGCTCTGCCGGAAAAGATCGGTCAGGTCGACGACGTTGCTTCTGGCGGCCGGCAAGTCGTCGCCTTCGAGCGACGTGACATGCTCCGTCTTCCCGGCCTTGAGCCGGCTCGCCGCGAGCGCGTGAATGGCTGAGGTGAACTTGTCGCTGTAGTCGGCCGGCTTCCATTCGCCCGTCATGTCGCGCACGAGTTGCACCGCCATCTTCATCTCGCCCTCCTTCAGCTTGGCGCCGCTTTTTCCGGCTGCCGGCAGGTCGAGCTCGTCCCGAGGCCGGATCTCGTCGGCCCAACGGATGGTGTTGAGCACCAGCGCGTTGCCGTCTGGGATCAGCGCCGCCAGGTGCTCCTTGGTGTGCATCACGACACGCGCCACCCCGATCACGCCGGCAGCGAGCATGGCTTCGCGAAGCAGTGCATAGACCTTCTCGCCCTTCGCCTGGGGCGCCAGGTAGTACGGCTTTTCGAGGTACGTGAACGGAATCTGGTCGGCCTTGACGAAGGTCTCGATCTCGATCGTCTGCGTCGACACCGGAAACGCAGCCTTGATCTCGTCGTCGCTGAGCAAGACGTAGTCACCACCCTCCTGCCTGATGCCCTTGACGATGTCGTCGCTCTCGATCTCCTTGCCCGTACGCTTGTTGATGCGCTTGTAGCCGACCGGATCCATCGTCTGCTTGTCGAGCCAGTCGAAGTCGATGCCGATCTCCTGTGACGCCGGGTACAGGGCGACCGGCACGTTGACCAGCCCGAAACTGATGGCGCCTTTCCAGATGATTCTCGACATGGGCTCTCCGTGGGCTGCGTGTTTGGCGTCTCTATAGTCATGCCATGGACGAACCGACCCGCGCTTCAGTCGACACGATGCCAGGCGCCGTGGTGCTCGAGTTCGGAACCGCCTGGTGCGGTCACTGCCGCGCCGCACAGCCGATCATCGGCGCTGCCCTGGCGCCGCGACCGCAAGTGCGGCATATCAGGATCGAAGACGGCTCCGGCCGCGCATTGGGACGCTCTTACGGCGTCAAGCTCTGGCCGACGCTCATCTTCTTGCGTAATGGTCAGGAGGTGGCCCGCAGGGTGCGGCCGGTCGACGTCGGCTCGATTCAGACCGCGCTCGCACTGACCGCGGCCTGAGCCGTTTTACTTGCCGCCGCCCTCAGGGCTGGTGTTGGTCTCGCCGGTCTTCTTGCCGTACTTGCGGTTCTGGCGGTCACCGAAGTTGCGGGCCTTGTCGGCCTGGCGGTGCGTGAAGTTGCGAACGCCCTGGGCCGAGCGATGGGTGGCCTCGCGGGTGCGCTCGCCGAGCGAGGCACGGTCGGACGATCCGTTGGCCATGCTACTTTCACTTTCGCCGCCGTGGGTGGCGCGCCACTTGGAGAGCGCCTCCTCGCGGTTCTGGTCGCGGCGCTCCTGGTCCGAACCGTAGGTGGCTGCGCCCGCCGCACACGAGGCCGCAACGGTGATGGCGAGGACGAGAGTAGGCAGAAGTTTCATTACAGTTCCTTTGCGATGAGGCTTTTCGCCCAGGGAGGCGATGGCGCCATAACAGTTTCTCTGCCTCGAATCACGCAGGCAAACGGTGAACGACCCGATCATCTGGCCGACACCCGCTCATCGCCGCGTCGGCAATGCCCTACCTGGAACCCGCTTCGATGAAGATCGCCACATTCAATGTCAACGGCATCACGGCACGGCTGCCGCGCCTGCTCGAATGGCTCGAGGAATCGAGGCCCGACATCGCCTGCCTGCAGGAGCTCAAGACTTCGGACGAGACCTTTCCGGCCATGGCGCTGCAGGCCGCAGGCTACGGGGCGCTCTGGCATGGCCAGAAAGGCTTCAACGGCGTGGCCGTGTTGAGCCGAGGCGAGGCGCCGGTAGAGCGCTGCCGCGGCCTGCCCGGAGACCCCGACGACAGCCACAGCCGCTACCTTGAAGCCGAGGCCCACGGCGTCGTCGTCGCCTCGATCTATCTGCCCAACGGCAACCCGCAGCCAGGCCCGAAATTCGACTACAAACTGGCCTGGTTCGACCGCCTGATCGCACACTCGAAAAGCGTTCTCGAGCTGCCACGAACAGTGGTGCTGGCCGGCGACTACAACGTCGTCGCCACCGACGGCGTCGGCGACATCTATTCGCCGCGCTCGTTCAAGGACGACGCCCTGCTGCAGCCCGAAAGCCGCGCCGCCTACCGGCGCATGGTCGAGCTCGGCTGGACCGACGCCATCCATTCGTTGCATCCGGGCGCGGCGATCTACACCTACTGGGACTATTTCCGCAACCGCTTCCCACGCGATGCCGGCCTGCGCATCGATCACCTCATGCTCAACGCCGCGGCCGCCGCCGGCCTGAAGGAAGCCGGCGTCGACCGGGCGGTGCGGGCGCGCGAAAAGCCGAGCGACCACGCACCGGCCTGGGTCGTGCTCGACTGACTTTCACCCGGCGCCGCGGGCCCGGCCGGGTGGCGCATTCGTAGCCGCTGCCCTACTGCGCGATGCTTTCCACGAAATCGCTGCTGCGCCTGCTGTTCGAGCAGGCAGCCGACTTCATCGCAGCGTTCGAAGGCCCCGAGCACGTCTCGACGCTCGCCAACGCGTCGTACTGCCGGCCGGTGGGCGAGCGTGAGCTGATCGGCAAGCCGCTTGCAACCGCCATCCGCGAAGCGGCCGCCCAGGGCTTCGTCGCCATCCTCGACGGCGTGATGACGTTGCGCCAGCCCTTCGTCGGCAGGCGCATGCCGATGCGGCTGGTGCGCACGCCGGCGAGCCGCCAGAGCAGCGCTTCGTCGACTTCGTCTACCAGCCGGTGATGACCGCCGGCGGGCTGTGCCATCG
>JAYTYH010000196.1:0-2344 GCA_043742485.1 Rhizobacter sp. | reverse complement strand
ACGGCGAGCGATTTCCCGGCGCTGGCCACGCATCTCGGCGCCTGATCGCCATGACGAAAACCGCAGTGCCGCGGGTCGGCACTTCGCAGTAGGCTGGCGCGATGGGCCAATCGCCGATCGACTTCTATTTCGACTTCTCGTCGCCGTATTCGTATATCGCTTCGGAGTGGATCGAAGCGCTCGCGGCCCGGCACGGCCGCACTGTGAGCTGGCGGGCGGTGCTGCTCGGCGTCACCTTCCAGGCCGCCGAGCTGAAGAGCCCGGTCAGCCACCCGATCAAGCGTGAATATTCGCTGCACGACTTCGCCCGTTCGGCGCGCTTTGCCGGCGTGCCGTTCACGCTGCCGGCAAAGTTCCCGGTCGCGACCCAGAACGCGGCGCGCGTGTTCTGGTGGTTGCACGCGAGCGATTCCGGGCGCGCCGCGCAGTGGGCGCGGCACTGCCTGCGCGCCTACTTCACGCGGGGCAGCGTCGACCTTTCCGATGCAGCCTCGTTGCGCGACCTCGCCGTCGAATTCGGCCTCGACGCTGCCGAGGCCGAAGCGATCTGGAACGACCCGGCCTGGAAGGCGCGCCTGAAAGAGGCCTGCACCTCGGCGGTGGCGCAAGGCGTGTTCGGCGCGCCGTTCTTCGTCGTCGACGGCGAGCCGTTCTGGGGCAACGACCGCCGCGACCAGATCGAGCGCTGGCTCGAAGCCGGCGCCTTCTGAGCCGGGGCCGACGTGGAACTGCTCGGCTTCCTGCGTGCCCAGGTGCGCGCCAACCGGCTCGCCAACCGCCGCCTGCACGCCGCGATGGCGGCGCTTTCCGACGCGGCCTGGCGGGCACCGCGCACCGGCTTCTTCCCGAGCTTGGCGCAGACGCTGGAACACATCCTCGCCGTCGACCGCTACTACCTCGCGGCCTTGCACGCCGAGGCCGACATGGAAGCGCAGTGGCGAGCCTCGCCCCGCGGCCAGCCGTTCGCGGCGCTGGCCGCCGCCCAAGCCGTGGCCGACGGGCGCTTCATCCGCCACGTCGAGGGCCTCGATGCCGACGCCCTCGACGACGTGGTGGCGATGGATCGTGGCGAGGGCCGCATCCAGCAAGACCGGCGCGGCTACGTCGTCGGCCATCTGATCAACCACCAGGTCCATCATCGCGGCCAGGCCCACGGGATGCTGTCCGGCACCGCCGTGCCGCCGCCTCAGCTCGACGAGTTCCTGATGCCGAGCGAAGCGCATCTGCGCCTCGGGGACATGGCGGCGCTCGGCTGGAGCGAGGCCGCGCTGTTCGGTGCACCATCTCCGCCATGAACGACATCTACCTCACCCCCGAGCACGAGCTCCTTCGCGAGCAGATCGCCCGCTTCGTCGCACGCGAGGTCGAGCCACATGCGCTCGCCTGGGAAGAAGCCGGCATGACGCCGCGCGCGGTCCTGCGCAAGATGGGCGGGGCCGGCCTGCTCGGCCTCATGTACGGCAGCGCGCATGGCGGCGCCGAGGCCGACGCGCTCACCAACCTGGTGTTCGCCGAGGCGCTGTCGCAATCGACCTTCGCCGGCTTCATCATCACCGTGCTCGTCCACACCGACATGGCCAGCCCGCACCTGCACCACGCCGGCAGCGCGGCGCAGAAGGCGAAGTACATGCCCGGCATCACCGCCGGCGAGACGATCACGGCGGTGGCGATCACCGAGCCGGGCGCGGGCTCGGACGTCGCCGGCATCCGGACCACGGCCAAGCGCTCGGCCGACGGCAGCGAGTGGATCCTGAACGGCAGCAAGCTCTTCATCACCAACGGCGTCCATGCCGACCTGTACTTCGTGGCCGCCAAGACCGGCGAGGGCCGGCACGCGATGTCGATGTTCATCGTCGAGAAGGGCACGCCGGGCTTTTCGGTGGGCCGCCAGCTCGACAAGGGCGGCTGGCTTTCGTCCGACACCGCCGAGCTCGTGCTCGACGGTGTCCGCATCCCGGCCGGCAACCTGCTCGGCGAGGAGAACCGCGGCTTCTACTCGGTGATGAAGAACTTCCAGACCGAGCGCATCGCCCTCGGCGCGATGGCGGTCGGCCACTGCATGCAGGCGCTGCGCGTCACGCTCGAACACGTGCGCGACCGCCGCGCCTTCGGCGCTACCTTGTTCGACAAGCAAGTCGTGCGCCAGAAGATCGCCATGCTCGACGCCAAGACGCGGGCCGCGCGCGCCTTCATGTACCACTGCGCCTGGCGCGTCACCCAGGGCCACGACGTGGTCCAGGAGGTCTCGATGCTGAAGGCGCTCACCGGCGAGCTCGTCAACGAAGTCGTGCAGGGCTGCCAGCAGTTCCACGGCGGCATGGGCTACATGCGCGGCACGGTGATC